>JAYEPB010000060.1:0-14168 GCA_034723595.1 Nanobdellota archaeon | reverse complement strand
CTAAAAAATAATTGTTAATTTGAAAAGTAGTTCACAAATGAAAATTGTCTGTGCGTGATATGTCCTTTATAAAGTTTAAAAATGATCTATATACTCTAGAAGTGAGAACTACTTTCCGAATTATTCATTTTGTTGTTGGGTCTTCATACGCCCAGATGATTGGGAGTGTGAGAATGCAATAAGAATATGATCAGATAGTCTGTTTTTCTCTTTTTCTATTATTGTCCCTCCTTCTGTATAAACTCTCCCTTCTTCTTACGCCTTTCTCTTAAAATAAGGAAAAGCAGCGCTAAAATAAGAACTAATAAGATCCAAAGAACTTTAAAGTTCAAAAATTCTTTATTGACTTCTTCTTTTACTTCTTTTTCTATTTCCCCTTCAGTCCCTTCTTCTTTTTCCACTTCAGTTTCTTTTTTGATTTCTTCTATTTTTCCTTTAGTTTCTTCGTTTACTTCTGATTTTATCTCTTCAGGAGATTTTTTAGTTTCTTTTACAGTAGATTCTTCTTCGCATAATTTAAAATCAATGTAATAATCTCTGATAGATTTATAACCTGATTTTATGAAATTTACTTCATATGTTCCTTCTTCATTAATTGAGAATCTTGCTTTTCCAACATCATCTGTAATCTTTGTTAAATTATCTAAGGTTATCCTTACATCACCTACATTATGCCCTCTATAACTCACGTTAAATTCAATCTCATTATCAGGACAAATAATCTTATGGGAAACCACAAGAGTCCTTTTGCTGCTTCCTGCAGAGGGAGATGTGCAATTTGTTGTATTATATCCAGAACAATCAGACAAACAAGATAAAGTGCCTCCACTAAAACCTTCACCTGCGCAAGTTCCCCCATCTAAATCAGAACCATCACAGATTTCGCCAGGTTCTTTTAAATTATTTCCACATTCAATAGTATCCCACATAACAGCAAAAGTACTAAATGAAGAAATATTCGCAGAAACAATATTGCTGATATTATCTAAACTTGTATTAGGCAAATTAACCCAATCAGTTCCATTATATTCATATAAACTCATCGTGGACTCATTTTCAGGCGCAATTCCAGAGTCATCATAGCTGATATTTATTTTAATCCAAGCTCCTAAAGTAGAAGTTGAGATATTAATAAACTTAGAAACATTCTTATAATAACTGGGGATGGTTGGAACATCACTAACTGAAGTCACATTAAACTCCCCATAGTAATCTGCAATGGTAAAATTCAGATCATAAGCATAAAAATGATTTGAACCAAATGAATGGTGGTCAGAAAAAGCCAGATTAAGTCCACCATTATTAGCAAGATTATTATTCTTAACAGTTACATTATCTCCTTCTGAAATTATGATTCCTCCGTTATTATTTGAACCTACAACATTATCTTCAACAAGACTATTGCTAGCTTCATAAAGAACCATGCCATAACTATCAGAATTACTAATATTATTATCCCTAATTGTAGTATTAATTCCGCCTTGTGAATACATGCCAAAGGCATTAGAAATTAAGGTATTTCCTTCAACCAATAAATGACCAGTAGCCAAAAGATACATGCCATAATTCTCAGCATAGTAAATGCTATTATTTACAATCGAACAAACAGCAACATCAAAATAAATACCATAATTCCCATAATAGAATGTATTATTGATAATCTTAGTTTCTGAGGACTCCACAACATGTATATTAATTGGATTAGAATTAAAATCATTATTTTGTATTGTATTATTATTTGAATCCGCATCAACCAAAATCCCAGATGATCCAAGATTAGAACTATTTCTAATATCACAAGAATCAATCAGATTATTAGAACTATTACGTAATTCAATCCCATTATAATTGTTTATGGAAGTAATCTCAGAGAAATTAGAATAATCAGTGTTATATAGAAATAAATTATTATTTGATAATGAAGAAGAACCATTAATAGTTATATTGTTCAAAACCGAGTAATCTGCATTGCATAAATACAACATTGAAAAATTTTGATTAGATAAAGAAACATTTGAATGATAGAAACCAATAGGCCTTCCACCTGAACCAGTTACATTAGTTAATGTATTTTCACAATTTAAATCCTGCATTGGTCGCCAAAATAAAAAATCTTGCCTAACATTTTCTTGAAAAATTGAATTTTGTATTGTATTATTATGAACGCTATTGCCTGTTAAATAAATGCCATAATCCCCATTTGAGTTTCCAGTTAAATTATCTATAAAATTATGACCTCCACTCAAATACAAACCATCATCAACATTTAAATTCGCAACACTATTAGTCAAATTTGAATAATTAGAACCTATCACAATACCATACATAGCATTAGAATTTGCAGTACATCCATCAATAATACTATAATCAGAATCAAGTTCAATACCATACCTTTCATTTGAATTAGCAGTAATATTTTGGATAATAGCATTAACTCCTACTAGATTTGAAATGCCAACCATAAAATCTTCAACAATACAATTTCTCATTGTAATATTATCATAATCATAACTATTAATACCATAATCAGAATTTGGTCCAGTAATATTATTCCCCTGGCAATCTAATGTAACTGCATGATTATCAAGAACCATACAATCACCAGAAGCAGAAATAGATCTATTCAAACAATAAATCTTATTTGATTCCCAGCCAGAAGTCTTACACGAATCTATATAATAATCACAAGCATATACTGAATGAAGTGATAATAATACTAATAACAGAGCCAATATGCATATTTTTTTATTCATAAAATCCTTTAAGATTTATTATGTATATAAAATTAACTATTTGCGCAAATTTACTTTCTCTTCATATGCACATCTGTCTGTGGATAGGGTATTGTTATCCCGTGCTTGTCAAATTCTTCCTTGACTTTTTTGATAAGATCCCATCTTAGCGCCATGAATATATCTGTTTTGGCGCATACTCTTGCAGAAATATTTACTGAACTGTCAGCCAGCTCTTTGATAAGGATTTCATGTTCTGGGTCGTCAAGAACCCTTTCATCTTTTTTCAGGATGTTGTCAATTATCTTTATTGCCTTATTCATGTTGTCGTCATATCCTATGCCAAAAATGAGCTCCATTTTCCTGTGTTTTAGCCCTGTATAATTCTTGATTGCGCTGCCCCAGATGATTGAATTTGGTATTGTGACTTTTTCGTTCCCAAATGTATGGATTATGCATGCCGCAACTCCAATTGATTTCACTGAGCCGCTTATGCCTCCAACCTCTACCCAGTCATCTACCCTGAAAGGCTTATGGAAAAGGATGAATATGCCGGATGCAAGATTGCCCAGAGTATCTTTGAGGGCAAAGCCTACAATGAATCCCATGATGCCCAGGCCTGCGATGATTCCGCTTACATTGACTCCGAGATTACTGAGAATGATAACAATAAGGATTGCCCATAATGCGACTTTTATTACATTCTCTATAAATGTCTCTGCAGCCCTGTCAAAATCAACTTTATCAAAAAATTTTGCCACAATCTTTACCAGAATCTTGATTGCAATATAACCTATTACAATTATGATTAATGTGTTTATTGCTTTTGGAATAAATGCCTCCATATTTCCTAAGAATCCATTCAACATTAGCGAGATTGTAAATGCCATAGTATAAGTGATAGGAACAAGGAATATTTAAACCTTTCTACAAAGATTTGCAAAATTTAATATACCAGTACCAAATAAATGCTATAATATGCAAAAAATCATATCACTTGCTGCAGTGGCGCTTGTTTCTATTTTATTATTCTCTCTAATCACTGGCTGCATAGAGCAAGAGGAAGTGGATGAGCAGAATCTGGAGCAATATAGAAATTGCACAGCAGCATGTGCTGCCGTGATTACAGATGACTTTACCACACTCCATTACTGCAATGAGGAGTGCAAGAAATTTTTGGAAGAGTGACAATCAATTCTATTATTGCTGCAGCTGGAGAAGGGAAACGATTCAGGTCAGATAAGCTCTTCTATAAAATAAATGATAAATCCCTGATATATTATACAATTAAAGGATTTGACAATTCAAATGTTGACAGGATAATAATTGCAGTCCAGCCTTTATTAAAGCCAAAGTTAAAATCATTGCTGGAAGATTGCTCATTCAGCAAAGATATTCTTATTGTAGAAGGGGGGGCTAAGAGGCACTTATCTGTGTATTCTGCGCTCAAAAAGTGCTCTGCCGGCATAGTATGTATCCATGACGGAGCAAGGCCATTGATAACACCTGAATTAATTAATAAATCCATTGAGGACTGCATAAAATACAGCTCTTCTGTGCTGGCAGTTCAGGTTAATGATACAATGAGAAAGCTTGACAGCAAAGGGCTGCACTTGGTCGACCGCGAGAATCTCTATGCAATCCAGACTCCACAGACTTTTTTTGTCAAAGAGCTGAAAGATGCATATGAGAGATTATTTCATGAGAATCCTTGTTCAGAATTTACTGATGATGCTGAGATAATGATCTATTCAGGGAAAAAAATCCATTTGACAAATAGCAACAGCATCAATATAAAAGTCACTTACCCAGAGGATATTCAGATTATTAAAGCTGTAATACAACAGATTTCCTTATGAAAGTTTTTATATCATCATCTTGACAAGGTCTATCATCCTGCAGCTGTATCCGTACTCGTTGTCATACCATGCCAGGACTTTAATCATGTTGCCTCCCATTACCTTAGTAAATCCTATATCAAAAATACTTGAGTATGGATTGCCTATTATATCTCTTGAAACAATTGGATCTTCCATATATTGAAGTATGCCTTTCATCTTTCCCTCTGCTGCTTCTTTCATAAGCTTGTTGACTTCCTCAGCAGATGTCTCTTTTTCAACCTCGCATACAAAATCTACCACAGAGCCGTCAGGCACAGGAACCCTTAATGCCATGCCATCCATTTTCCCTTCAACTTCAGGGATGACTTTACCCATTGCTTTCGCTGCCCCAGTAGTAGTGGGGATTATGTTCTCTGCAGCGCATCTTGCTCTTCTAAGATCCTTGCATGGCGCATCAACAATCCGCTGAGTGGATGTATAAGCATGCACTGTTGTCATAAGTCCTTTCTTAAGCTTCAGATTGTCATTCAGCACCTTGACTAATGGCGCAAGGCAGTTTGTTGTGCATGATGCATTTGATATTATATCATCTTCTTCTTTATTGTAGATATCATCATTTACTCCAAGCACGATTATCTTTATGAACTCATCACCTTTTGGAGGCGCACTCAATAGAACCTTTTTTGCTCCTGCCTTAAGATGCTTTGAAACAAGTTCTTTTGTCAGGAAAAAGCCTGTGCTCTCTATCACTACATCAATGCCAAGGCCCTCCCATGGCAGGTTCTCAGGGTCTTTTTCTGCATAAGACTTTATCTCTTTTCCGTCTATAACCAGGGCATTTTCCATAGCTTCAACCTTGCCTTCAAATCTTCCATGCACAGAATCATATTTCAACAGATGCGCAAGGGTTGGGTTATCTGTAAGGTCATTTATTGCCACAAATTCAATATCCTTATCTTTATATCCTGCCTTAAAGACCATCCTTCCAATTCTTCCAAAACCATTTATTGCAACTTTTATCATTAAAACCACCTCGTTTAAAATAAGTTTTATATAATAAATCTGACTAAAATAGAACTATATAAATATTTGGTTTAGGACTTAAAAAGTTTCCTCAGAAAACTCTTTAATGAAAACCTTTATAAATTATCTTACAAAACCTTATGGCAGGAGGTTTATAAAATGGAAAAAAATGTATGTTCATCTTGTAAAAAGAGGGTAACTAATATTGAAGGATCTGTGCAGTTCAAATGCCCAAAATGCGGTAAAAGCACAATAACAAGGTGCAAAAACTGCAGGGAGATTGCAGCAAAGTATAAATGCCATGATTGCGGCTTTATAGGTCCTAACTAAAATTTTGAGAGGTAATAAAAAATGGCGCAAGCAATAATTACATTAAAAATAATGCCTGACAGTCCAGATACAGATCTTGACGACATGGAAGTGAAAATAAAGAGATTTATCGTGCAGTTCGCAGGTGAAGGAGATATGAAAATAGAAAAGCAGCCAATCGCTTTTGGTCTTAATGCCCTTCAGATAATATTTGTGATGGATGAACAGATTGGATCCACTGAAGAACTGGAAAAGAACATTGAAAATATCGAAGGCATAAGTTCAGTAGAAGTCACTGATGTCAGAAGAGCTATCGGATAAGCTTATTTTATTTTATTTTTCTCATTCCTGCCGGGATCGCATAATTCGGTATTGCGCTGGCCTTGAGAGCCAGTGTCCTCTGGACATCTGGGTTCAAATCCCAGTCCCGGCGTTTAACATCTGGTTAAACGCCTAATGGCCATAAATTGTCCATTAGGTATTAATAATTCTGTTTCTTTAAGAGGTATAAGATGAAAGAAGGGATATATGCCCTAGATGCAATACTCTAAATGCCGTGGATTCAAAGTTTTGTTCTATTTGTGATGATTACTTCAAAAAGATTTAAAATTCTAATCAGTTAAGAGTTTACTTACTAGATAAGAGTAATATCAGAAAGACTTATATAATCTAGATAATCTTTCAAATCATATGAATAAAAAACTAAATTTATTATTATTTTGTAATATAATCTTGATTCTCTTATTTTTATCTTGGTATTTTTTCACTCCCAAAATTGAAAGTTTAGAAAATAATGCTCGTTACATAGCTTCCGCATCAGCACAATCTATTGCTGCTTTGATAGCTATTATTTTTGTAATTTATTCATTTAAAAAAGAAGATATCCCTAATTATGAAGTGATTTTTAGATCCATATTTCCTGAAATAATGAATGAATATTCTTCAAAGGATAAAATAAAAAAAATTCTTACAGATAGTGCTAAATTTGTTCTTTTTTTTATTATAATAATTCCTTTTTTAACAAATAATATTTATTCATTAATATTTTGGCAAATTATATTAATTATTACTATCATTCTAGCAATTAAATCTTTAGTAGATTTTTTTAATGAAGGGATTTTAAATAATAGCAAATCCAAATTTTTTGATGTTGCGCATGATTTCCTTCGAGATTCAAAAAATGATTACAAAGATATTTTTCCAATCTTCGAAGAGATTATCAATTTTAAAATAAATTCTGATAATAAAAAATATGAAACTTTCCAAGTAGATTTAGAAAAATTTGATAAACTTTTACTTGCAATATTTTATAATTATATTAAGAAACTAGATAATAAAAATAGAATTTATGATTCTGAATTCCTAGGTCAATTTAAGAAAATCATAGGATATCTTTTCAAAAGAAAAAAAGTACATTTATTAGAGAATACAAATTTAATTCAATTATTCTCAGATTCCATAATTAAAGAGTACAAAAAACTGAACTTATCCTCTCATGATACAAAACCAATACTAAATTTACTAAATTTAACTTATGAAGCGATTAAAGAAATGACTCGGACTTCTAATGAGGAATTCTTTTACCCAGTTTTTAAGATTTATTTTACTATTTTAGAAAGTTTAATTATTGAAAAACCTTACAAACATGATGAATATTTTAAAAAAGCACATAAAAAATTATTTGATTTTCTAACTACATTGAATTATGATTGGTATTATGATATTCTAAGAATTTTTGATAAAATTGGTCTAAATGATGAACAAAAATTAAGATATCTAAAAGATTTAAAAGAAAGTTATTTGATAGAATTCCCTCATAAATTCTCTGGTTTAGATAAAAAACATTTCGATGAAGAGATTGAATCACTGGACAATCTTATTAAAGAATATGAAAACCAATCTAAAAAGTTATAACCTCTCTCATAAAACTAACATATTGTCTGCTTAGCAGTAATTGATATTAAATTAAGTAAAAACTACAGCACCTATCTTATTCTTAGATAGTAAGAAAACTTCTCCGCTCCTCAACCTTAGGTCAGCAGTACTCAATCACCCGGCACTCTCCTCCCCTCGGTTGTCGGGTCGGCTAACAGGAATTCCTATGTTAAAAAAATATTCCCTAAAAATCCTAACAAATTCAAATTTAGTATTACTTATCCATGAAATATTTGGGTACAATAATACCTATTCTTTCTTCTTACACCAACTCCAATAATCTTAAAATTAAGATAAATTTTTATATGTCTATGGCATCTAGAAATTTATGAAGATAAATATTCCTAAATTGGGTCATGGTAATCTGTTTGGTATTAGTAGTTTTATTTCTGGAAGAACTATTATTTTCTTCATCCTAGCACTTATGTTTCTTCCAGTTGTGGCTTTTATTGTTGGTGAAAAAAGTCCTTTTAATTTAATATCTCTAAATACTTACATCATTAGTTTTGTTGTAGCATTCATCATTTTCTTTATTAAAAATCATAAGACAATTATTGCAATTTCAGTTAAATATTTAGAACTAAAGAGTTTGATGACATGGTATCTAATTATAACAATAATAATAGCAACAAGTTCTTTTTTCTTGATAGATTCGATAGGTTCAAAACCACTTCTGATTTCCCTTTTTTTACTTTGGCTAGTTAGTGGCTTTCTTAGAACATACATACAAAAAAGCAAAGCTTTGTTTAAACTAGAATTGAACAAAATGCTATTATTATGTAAAGCATTTGCATTTTCCCGCGCATCTTTTTATTTCTTACTATTCAGTACACTTCCATCATGGGAAATTTTTATTAGTTATATTAATTATGATCCCTTATGGTTTGTTTTTCTACTACTAATTTCTTGTTTCATGATTAAGTATATCATTCTACCATTATATCCTTATTTCAGAAAATCTCCAACAATTAAAGAATCATTAATGATAATTAGATCAATTAGTAATAGTGCTGGGATTTCTTTTGAAAACTTAAGAACAGAAGTTGATAAAAGTGAAAATTATATGAGAGAGCGATTAGAAACATTAACAAAACTAAATTACATTACTAAAAAGAGAAGATATTTCATCCTCAAAAAGGAATATCAAAAAATATTAGAACACTGATAAGTCCTTTTAACATTATAATAAAAAACTACAATAGCACCTAGAAGTACCAGCAACTCAAAAACTTTATCCTCTTTGCCCCCTTCCTTATGCAACCCCTTAATAGTAGTCACCCACACAAACCTTTATATATTTCTTATAATCTTATTATCTTAAAGGGGATTATAGTGCAAAGAGAACCAAAACTATTTTTTCAGGAGCCAACAGCTACAACAATAGAAGACTACAGTTATGTCAGATATATATCTCAGGATTTTATAGATAATATACTGGATATTTCTGATGATGAGGCTGTAGTAATAGAAGGCAACCTGATTCCAGAAGGATTTAAAAGTCCGCGAAAATTTATAAAGCATGGTAGAGAAGTTAAGCTAAAGCGTTATAGATCTTTAGAGCAGATAGCTAAATCAAGAAAAACTCCAGTCCAGTTAAGAGAGGAAGCATTCAATAAAATACATAATAAGGCATACAGTGGATATTCTTTCAAGCCATTTATGAGGCTTGACACAAGAACCAGGAAAGTTTCCTTAGTAGAATGTCTGGAAGGCACAAGAATATACTGCTATGCAAACCAGCAGATAGAAGGAAAACCCTCTATAACTGTAGTGAAATCATATAAAGATTCAAGCGGAGTTGAAAAAGATGGAGCAGATATTATAGTCAAAGTGCCTTCAAGAATTAAAAAAATGGCAAGATACAATATAAAATTCATGTCTGTGCCAGTTGTAGATTCGAGGATGAAATGGAGTATTGCTTATGGCATTTCAACTGACCACAACTGCATGCATAAGAAATACCTGATAAGGTTCAAGTACAAAAACGACAAGGAAACATCAAGGCAGTTCAATTTCTGCGCTCATGAAATTGCAGGGTATCTGGGAATAATAGATCACTTTCACAATAATCATAAGAATCTTATACCTCTTCAGATGAGCCAGTTTGCAATACCTACCCAGGATACTGTAGATTTTTACAAGAAGCTTTGCAATAACAGCCTAATTAGGATAGACAGCCAGGTCAGGAAACTGAATAAAGCAGAAAAAGAGATACTTCTATGGGGGCTTGTATACAAGCTGGACCATGACAGCACATTCTATGCCACAGAAAAAGTAAAGGATTATAACTGGAAAAGTTAACTCTGAAAGCTGATACAAATATTTAAATAACAACTTCTGATCTCATTTATTCATGCATAAGCAGAACAGGATAGGCTTTCATGCCCGCAACTGGGCTGAACTTGAAAGGGTAGTGAACATTGAAGGAGTCAGTCTTGTAGAGCTGAAGCCTGATAAGTTAAAGGAAAGGGACAATATACAAATGTATTTCTATGATGGCAAAAGCTTTGTCATAAATGAGCCTATTGTAAAAGAGATTAAGGCTATGTGCGATGAAAAAGGCATCCACGCCCAGATACATTTGCCATTTGAAAAAAAGTATGATGATTCTGAAGAGAGGGGATTATGTCAGGCAGAAATATCTCACCATCCAATGATTCTTGCAAGGTACGAGATGTTCGGCAGATTATTGGATGATTATGGTATTGGATATGTTCTCACAACACATCCTCCTTCTTTCGGCTTTGGTAAAAAACAGTTATGGAGTGAACAGCAATCTCTTGAAGCAGGAATAGAGCTATATGCAAAAGTTGACATGCTTATAAAAGAAAAGGGATATAGATTTAAGTTGGGCATAGAAAACATGATGCTGCCAAAAAAGTCAGGTCCAATCAATATAGGTTATAAACCTGAGCACATAGACATGCTGATAGGCAATACATCTGAAATTGGAATCACTGTTGACTCTGGTCACAGGAGGCTTAATGATGAGATGTCAGTATCAAAGCTGTTTAGCTATGGTCATGTTGTAAATGTTCATTTTCATTCTAATGCTGGAATTTTCTCAGCTATTGATTATAAGGATGATGAGCACATCCTTGCAACGAGAGAGAACCTGCCTTATTACAATAGATATCTCAAAACCTTCCGCAGATTTAGGATGCCGATTGTGCTTGAGATAGGCAAATTAGATAAGTCCAGTGATGAAGAATTGGGCAGGTATGTGATGAATCTGAGAAAAGAAATAAATTGAAAATATGGAAACAACACTTTCAGGATATCAATTGCATTTAAGACAAATCAAGGATTATTGCCTTCCAAATCCTTCAGATTCTAAAGAATTCCTATTAGGAAATGGTTTAGACAGGTATATCTTATTTGAATTAAAAAAGAGTAAATAAATAATAAATTTTATAAAGTTACACAATTAAATTAATAATATGAATTACAAACATACCCAAACTGGATATTTAATAATATTTGCCTTAGTTGCTGTCATTTTGCTTTTTGGGAAAATTTTGACGCAAACTGGTTTTACTCCTGTTATTCTTGCCACAATGATTTTCATCCTGTTTCTTCTGGTCTCTTTTATATCGCTTACAGTAATGATTGATAAAAACTATCTGCGGATTAGATTTGGTTATGGCATATTCACTAAACGCTTTAAGCTTAAGGAAATAAGCTCAGCCAGAATTGTAAAAAATCATTGGTATTATGGATGGGGTATAAGAATCTGGTTTTGGCCTTATATGGTGATTTACAATATTTCTGGTTTTGATGCAGTTGAGATAAAAATGAAAAACAATAAAACATACAGGATAGGCACTGATGAACCTAAAAATCTGGAATCTGCAATCATACAAGCAATTAAAAAGTAAAACATTTTTTTGCGAAAGCTTTATTAAAGTACAAGTAATAATAAGATTATATGGAAAATAAAATCACCATCGCACCATTATCATCAATAACAACAAGTATGTGGAAATTTAGGACATTAGCAGCAGGGATTAAGTTAAATGTATTTGATGTCATACAAAATATTCATAATATCAATGAAATTGCCGATGAACTTAAATTAAAAATAGATGCTCTTGAAAGATTATTAAACGCGCTTGTTGCAATGGAATTGCTTGAGAAAAAAGAGGATTCTTATTTTAATGAACCAATCACCACGAAATTTCTTATAAAAGAATCTAAAGAATATTATGGAGATTTTGTTCTTATGAATGAAGAATCTGATGATTCCTGGAAAGAATTAGATAAAGTAATCATAAATGGCTCATCTATTCTTGAAAACCATAGGGAAAAATTGGCTAAAGAAGGATTTACAAAAGCTATGCATAATAATGCTCAGGCTCCTGCAAAAGCCATATCTGATCTTCTTGATTTTAGTGATAAAAAACATCTTCTTGATATTGGGGGAGGTTCAGGCGCATTTTCTATAAGCCTGACAAATAAGTATGAGCATCTTAAAGCAACAGTAATTGAACAACCAGCTGTCTGTAAAACTATAAAAGAATATGTTGAAAAAGAAGGAAATGTAGATAAAGTAAGCATCTTAGAGGGTGATTATTTTAAAGTTGAATTCCCTGCTCATGACATTGCGTTATTTGGTCAGATATTCCATAGCAATTCTAAAGATCAAAATGCTTTTTTATTAAAAAAAGTGTTTGATAAATTAGAAGAAAATGGAACAGTCATCATAACTGAATTCTTGTTAGACGAAGATAAGACCAGTCCTCTATTCCCTGCTTTATTTAATTTAAATATGCTAAAGCAGACAAAAGAAGGAAGAGCTTATACATTTTCTGAAATTGAATCCTGGTTAAAAGATGCTGGTTTTAAAAATATTGAGAAGCAGCATTTAATTGGGCCTCATACTGCAATTATTGCTCATAAGTAAGATATTTTCATTTGGCAAATCTTTATATAAGAAAGCCTTTTTTAAGATAATAATATGGAAAGATCAAAACTAAGAGGGCATCAAGTTATATGTAGTGCATTTATCGAAAAAGATAATAAATTTCTTATTGTAATGTGTCCTCGTTTTAAAGTTTGGAGAGTTCCAGGTGGACGAACTGAACACGGAGAAAAACTGGAAGAAACTTTAATTAGGGAAATGCAGGAAGAAACAGGAATAACATTTGAAAATCCTAAATTTATTGGTTTTGGTCAAGATCAACAATTCCATATTAAATGTCAAAGAGAAACTTCAAGATTAATTATGTTCTTTCATGTTAAAACTAATGAAGAACCAAAACTGGATCCAGATGAAGCAGAAGACTTCAAATGGGTAACACTTGATGACCTTAAAAAGATTGAAAATAAAGAAGGTGCTCTCACAGATTTATTCAATAGAAACCCCAAATTCTCGCTGTAAAATGGCTTTGTCTTATTATGGCTGATAGTTAAATGGATTCTCAACTTCAGACATTTTAGGATTCGCTTCAAATTGTTGTTGTAATTCACTCATTTGAGCTTTATCAAATGGCAAATATGTTCTTGGAGCTAGAGATGGTCTGTCTGGGGGACATTCCCACCTCCCAGGACTCTTTGATAATAATATTTTTCTGCCTTTTTCTGCAGCTGAATATATCTCTTTCAATGCCTGGTTTAATGTAGTATATGAAGTTCCAGCAACTGCATCTAATGTTACTAAACCTTCGTGTCCATCATCAAATACTTCTCTGCCAACAAAAACATGAAATCCATAATCCTCTAATCTATTATTACTCCTACTTGCAAAAGGTGTATAATCCAACTGGAATCTTCTCTCATGGCTTTTTCTTAGCCTTTGATATGTATTTGAAGCTCTCATAATATAAAGCCTTGTATCCAATTGATCTTGCGTATATAAATCTCTCTCTACTCCTTTTTGTAATCTTGCAATATCTTCTTTTTCAGTATATGGATTACATGTAGGGAAATATCCACCAGATATAATTAATTCTATTTCCTCTAATAATAATTTGTTTTCTTGATATTGTTCATTAAAGATAATTTCTTCATATTCCTTTACAAGACCAAAATCTAAAACACGCCCTGCTAAAGCTTCAACTTCTTTAAGTGGCACTCTACTATAATCACTTCCAATTACTTGGGGTAGTACTGCTTGTAATTGAGATATATCTATCTGTGCGTTTTCAATTTTTTGTAATAAATCTTTTACTTGATTTGCTGCCATATTTATATCATAAAATAGTAAGCGTTTAGCTTTGTGCTGGATTATTTATAATCTCTTGCAGCCCTTCTAGAACATTTTGTTTATTAAACCTCAATGTTTGGATAATTGATAACAGCATTGCTGTTGCATTTGCTCCTCTTCTGC
>JAYEPB010000059.1:0-14226 GCA_034723595.1 Nanobdellota archaeon | reverse complement strand
TTGAGACTGTCTGTTCAGATGCTATGGATTATTTACAAAGAACAGACAGGAAATTTGATATAATCAGTCTGGATTATACTGGTCAAAGGACATGGAAAGAACGAGATATAACAAGATATATAGCAGGCAGAGGCATTATTGATAAGTTAGGAATCTTTTGCACAAACCATATGATTAGAAGAGAAGGGAATCCTATGAAGAAAAGGCTTATTGAACAGACTGTCTTTAATGATTCTTTTTATCCATTTTGTTCTGTAGAATTTTTGAGCTTGCCTTTTAATGAAAGAATAAATCAACTTAATAAATTTATAAAGCAGTATAATGGATTTGTCAATAGAGTGGTAACTGGAGAAGAAAAACTTGATTCATTAAGAGATTCCATTACTATAGACAATGCTCAAATCTTTTCTTGTGGAATTACGGAAATTGACTCAACATATAATATTCTTGCTAATAAGCCTTCTTTTAGGGTGCAAAGACGATCAGAAGATGCTGTAATTGACAAGGGGGATACATTTGATATATGTAAATCTTATAAGGGGATTGAATCTTCCAGAGATTATTGGAAAAAGAGGACTCAATTGGTTAGGGAGGAATTATCATTAAGGAGAAGTTTAATTAAGAGAGGCATGTCTGAAGAAGAAGCCCTTGCCATTATCAAGATTCAATTATTGCGTTTTCAACAAGGCAGAATCATACGCAATATAGAGAGATACACTTATAATTCAAATAAAAATGCAAAGATGCTGATGGATATTATGGCACTAAAACCTATGCCATATTCTTTAACCCAAGGCGCAAACGAAATAGTAAATCTAAACGCTTCAGACTGCTGCATATCTTATAATCCTCATGGATACAGTGGAGACAAGTTCAGAAAAAAAACAAAAAAGCTTACGAAATCAATTCTAAGTGAATTATTTTTTAGCCTGCCTAGAGAAATCTATCTTGGCTCATCATGGAAACAGCCAAAAAGAAAGGAAAAGATTTCAAAGGGAGATGCTATTGAACTTTTAAAAGATGGTTGTTCAGCTGCTGAAATCGTAGGAAGTTATGCAGGTTTTAGTAAAAAACAGCTTGCTGCTTTTCAAGCTCACTATGTCACTATGGGGAAAGAGTTTACTGACATTTGAGTCTTATCATTTATGTAAATAAATGATTAAGCATTCTGATGTTTTTTGAGTCTATATTTACATATCTGCCATTGACATCAATCTTATTTCCATCAGAATTTAAAATTACTTCTGTGATATAATTACCAATATTTTTCGAAAGAGTTTCTTTTTTTTCAAGTGTAAGACTAAAATGGGGTGTTGAGGGTTGAATAAATTCTGATTCAGCGTATTTAATCTCAGTTTGAACTGAATTAAGTTTATCATATAGTGGTTGTAATCTTGCTTCCATCTCTCTTGTTTGTTCATCATTTAGATTAAATCTTTCAATAGTTTGTTCAGGGGATTCTTCTGATCTATATTCGTCAATAGCAGTTTTAATTCTTTCTTTTTCTGCTTCTTGAATAAAATTACTAAATTCTTTATTATAACTAAGATTAAACCTTCTACCAGCATATAATGACTTGGAGTAATTTACTGTCAGATTGCCAAAATATCCTCTGCAACTCTCCAAATCTGTATGTCCTTGAATTTCAATTTCAATTTTTCCTGAAGAATGATCATAAATTACTTCAAAGTCAAGACCATTATTTTGCAGACTTAAATGGATTCGTGAACCCTGAATATGAGGATTTAATCTGTCTTCTTTTGCTAAATCATCAAGGATACGTTTTTTAATATTCCTTTCAACAATTTGTTCTACTTCCTGAATATGATTATAGCCTACATATTTTTCACTTACTCTTATCTTAACATAATTCTTTTCTAAACTATCTAAATCAGCAAATTGAAGATTCTTTAAGAATTTTTTAAATATGTTTTTATAATATGTCTCATTGAATAATTTTGATTTAAAATCAGATTTTTGAGTTATAATACCTAATTTGAAAGGAATCATCTCAGCAATCCCATAAGCAGATTCATAACTCTTTTCTACATAGGAAAGCGCAATTGATATAGTTTCATTAGAAAGAACATTTGCATCAGATATTTGAGTTTCAACAGCATCCCAGTCAACTTTTTCAGGCTTTTCTTGTGAGGTCTTCGGTTTTCTCCAGAATAATAAATTTTCCAGACCTTTCTTTTTATGAACTTTTAAATCCTTTTTTTGATTTTCTAATTCTACATAATGTTCTTTTACAACAAGTTTAATAAATCTTTTGAAGTGGTCTTTAAAACCTTCAAAATCTGTTTTATAACCATCTTCTAATTGCTTTAAATACTTTTGTGATTCTGATTCTCTCAACTGAGCTGAATTCTGTGATTCAACTATTCCTTTTATTATTGACCATTCTTGCATTGTAAAAAATTAGAATGGTTTTTGATTTATAAATCTTATCTTTATCCCCATTCTAGAGTAGTTATGATTGGTTTCGTAATTAAACTGAAAAATTAGAGCATGATTCAATAGATAAATTTATATTAACTGATTAATTTAATGATAATATGACTGATTTTAATCATAAAGCTCTAAATCTCAAAGAGAATAAATCTCTTGTTTATACTGCAATGTCCAAGCATTTTTTTTATTATAGAATGCATATTTCAAAATATGTAATTGAACAACACAAAGTACCGCTTAATCCTTTCATGATCTTTGAATATTTTATGCTGGATTCGGTTGATAGAGATTTAGTGCGGGAGGGAAATAATAATCTTGTAATAAGATCTGATGAATTATGGGTTTTTGGTCCAGTCTCTAATGGAGTTCTAGCTGAAATCAAAATCGCAAAAGAGATGAATAAATTAATTAAATACTTTAAGATACAAAAACCACATAAGATCATTTCTATCCCAAAAGAAGAAGTTGAAATGGAAGATGATGTTAAGGGCTTTAAATATGAATTATAAAAATTCATGGAAGAAAAGAAACAAATAGCAAAAGAAACAATAACTTTTAAATATGCAGCTCCTTTTCTCTTAGCAGAACAATAATATAGGAGGATTTACAATGCTTAATACAAAATTAAGAACAAATACATGCGGAGAATTATCAAAAACTGATCTTGATTCTGATGTGACCTTATGCGGATGGGTTTCAACAAGAAGAGATCATGGTGGAATTATATTTATTGACCTTAGGGACAGGTATGGAATCACTCAGATTGTTTTTGATCCTGATTTCTCTAGTGAAGCCCTCAAAACAGCTGAACAGCTGCGCAGGGAGGATAATATTCAGGTCAAAGGTCATGTTAAGGCAAGAAAAGAAGGCATGACAAATGCAAAGATTAAGACTGGCGAGATAGAAATATTTATTGATAAGATTAATATATTTAATAAATCAGAAACCCCACCTATTGAAATCGAAGATAGGATAGAGTTGAGTGAAGATGTAAGGCTTAAGTACAGATATCTTGACCTGAGAAGGCCAATGATGCAGAATCATATCAAGATAAGGCATATTGCTATGCAGGCTGCACGCAAATTCTTATGCAAGCAGTCTTTTCTGGAAATCCAGACACCCCTGCTTGTGAAAGCAACTCCTGAGGGAGCAAGGGATTATATAGTTCCTTCTAGAGTGAATCCAGGCAAATTCTATGCTCTTCCGCAATCACCACAGCTCTATAAGCAGCTTTTGATGATTTCAGGATTTGACAGGTATTTTCAATTTCCAATCTGCCTTAGGGATGAGGATCTCAGGCAGGACAGGCAGCCTGAGTTTACCCAGCTTGATTTAGAGATGGCTTTTGTTGAGGAAGAAGATATTTATGGTATTGGAGAAGGATGCATAAAGGCAATGATGAAAGAAACCCTGAATATTGACATAAAGGGCAGTTTTCCAAGACTCAAATATCAGGAATCCATGGACAGGTTTGGTTGTGATAAACCAGATATGAGGTTCAGCCTTGAGCTTACAGACGTAAGCGAGATAGTCAAAGAATCTGATTTTGGTGTATTTAAATCAGTTGTAGAATCAGGTGGCATAATCAAATGCATCAATCCTGAAAATGATATCAGCAGAAAAGAGATTGACAGGTATATCTCTTTTTGCCAGGATTGCGGATCAAAAGGCATGGCATGGATGCGTGTGACAGAAAAAGGTCTTGACAGCAATATTGCAAAATACTTTAATGATGATGTGCAGAAAAGGCTTATAGAAAAAATAGGAGCAAAGCCAGGCAGCATACTCATGTTCATAGCTGACAAACCAGCAAAATGCAATGAGACCTTGGCAAAATTAAGAAATAAGCTTGGCGCAGATCTTGATTTGTATGATAAAAAAGATTTCAATTTCCTTTGGGTAGTTGATTTCCCATTGTTTGAATTTGATGATGAGCGCAACTCATGGGCTCCTGCGCACCACATGTTCACAATGCCTAAAGAAGAGCATAAGGACATTCTTGAATCAGAACCAGGAAAAGTGCATGCGCAATGCTATGATCTTGTGCTGAATGGAGTTGAACTTGCTTCAGGATCAATTAGATGCAATAATATAGAGCTGCAGGAGAGGATACTGAAGGTTGTAGGATTTTCCAAAGAAAAAGCGCAGGAAAGATTTGGATTTCTTCTTGAAGCATTCAAATACGGCGCACCTCCCCACGGCGGTATTGGCATTGGTTTTGACAGGTTGATTGCAATGATATGTGGGCATCATGATATAAGAGAAGTCATGCTTTTCCCAAAGAACAAGAGCGCGCAGTGCCCTATGGATGGCAGCCCATCAGAAATTCCAGATGAGCAGATGAAAGAACTGCATATCAAATTGGATGTTGTTAAAAAGTGAAGTAATATTTTATTTCGAATAAAATGGAAAGTAAAAAAGGGTATTCAGTTGATTCCAGTAACTGATTTAGATTATGTTGAATTATATGCAAAGAGACTAAGAGAAGATAATACTCTTTTCAAACAACAAAAAAAACTAATTGAAAGCCAACTCCATAGTAGTTCAACATTATTTAAAAATATGTTTGGTACGAGTAGAGATTTTAAGAGAAATGCAAGGCAATATCTCAGAGAAATAGAATTGATAAAATGAACTCCTTCCCAACCTGAAGGCTGGAGTATTGACATTTCTGAGTATAATATATAATAGAGAACAGAAAAAATTTGCAAAGCAAACTTTTTAATATAACTCCTAATTAATAAGCACTTATGAAAGAAAAAGAGTATTTTCAGGATATAATTGCTTACATAAAAAAGAACAAGCCAGATAAAGATAAGATTGCAAGATATAAAGTCAGGCTGTGCAAAAAGCATTCTGTAAAAGAGATTCCTACAGATATTAAGATACTTCTGAATGCTCCAAAAAAAGATCTTTCAAAGATTAAAAAATATCTTCTAACAAAACCAACAAGGACAATAAGCGGTGTTGCTGTTATCGCTATCATGTCAAAGCCGTACCCATGCCCGCATGGAAAATGCAGGATGTGTCCTGGTGGTGTTGATTCTACTTTTGGCAGTGTGCCTCAGAGCTATACTGGCAAAGAGCCTGCTGCAAGAAGAGCAATCAGGAATAAGTATAATCCATATCTACAGGTGATGAACAGGCTTGAGCAATATGTAGTCACTGGCCACATGCCTGAGAAAGTAGAACTTATCATAATGGGTGGGACTTTTCCTTCTTATAATAAAATATATAGGGATAATTTTGTAAAACATGCGCTGAAAGCAATGAATGACTTTTCTAAATTGTTTTTTAAGGCAAAAAAGAAAGGAAGTAAGAAACAAGAGATTGATATTATTGCATTTAAGAAATTCTTTGAGCTTCCTGGAGACATATATGATAAGAAGAGAGAAGCAAGCATTAAGAAAAAGCTTCTTGCATTGAAGAAAAAAGGGAAACAAGCTCTTAAACAGATACAGAAGGAGAATGAGATTGTGGCAATAAGATGCATAGGCATGACTCAGGAAACTAGACCTGACTTTGGTATGCTGAAGCATGGCAATGAAATGCTCAGGCTTGGAACAACAAGAGTTGAGTTAGGTATCCAGTCTGTATATGATTCTGCATTAAAAAGAATAGGCAGGGGTCATACAGTAAAGGATAACATAAAATCAATTGCAATATTAAAGGATCTTGGATTCAAGCTTAATTTCCATATGATGCCAGGGCTTCCAGGAGTGACACCAGAAATGGATGTTGACGGTCTGATAAGATTGTTTGAAGACGAGAATTATATGCCAGACATGCTTAAGATATATCCTTGTATGGTGCTAAAAGGAACAAAACTCTATCAAACATGGAAACGAGGCAAATATAAACCGCTCACAACAAAACAAGCTGCTGAGATAATTGCTGAATTCAAGCAGTATGTGCCTTCATGGTGCAGAATTATGAGGGTGCAGAGAGACATCCCTGTGCAGATGATAGAAGCTGGAGTGGATAAGACAAATCTCAGACAATATGTCCAGAAGCTGATGGATGAATATGGCATAAAATGCCAGTGCATAAGATGCAGGGAGATTGGAAGAGCAGTAAAGAAGATTGGAAAAGTGCATTGCATTGTAAGACACTATAGTGCATCAGGAGGAAATGAATTCTTTATAAGCGCAGAGACCAAGAATAATATTTTAGGATTTTGCAGACTAAGATTCCCTAAACAGTTTTTAAGAAAAGAGATAACGCCAAATTCTGCATTGATAAGAGAACTGCATGTCTATGGCTCTACTGTGGCTATTGGAAAGAAAGGCAGGAAAAAAGGACAGCATGTTGGGATTGGCAAGAAGCTTATGTCAATAGCAGAAGAAATATGCAGGACTTATTATAAGGATAAGATTGTTGTTATTTCAGGGATTGGTGTCAGGGAGTATTATAAGAAATTAGGGTATCGGAAGGAAGGGAGTTATATGGTTAAGAAGGTTTGATAAAGATGAAGAAGTATATTGTTAAAAAAGTGCATGGCAAAGGGGGTGGTCTTTTTGCTTCCAAAGATATCAAGAAAGATGAAATCTTATTTCATGTAGATTTGTCAAAGCAAAAATCTTATACACCTGAAGAAATTGCTAAGATGCCAAATAATGATCATGCTGATTATATTGGTCGCGGCAGATATGTGCTTAGTTTTCATCCATATTCTTATATGAACCACTCTTGTGATCCAAATATCGTTATAAAACATGAATCCCTTTCTAAAAATAATTTTATTGCAATGCGTAATATAAAAAAAGGTGAAGAATTAACTTATGATTATGGTGTTAATGCATTGGATCATATAGGTAAAGGAGGTTATGTCAGCAAAGGTGCATGGACTATAGAATGCAAATGTGGAAGCAAGAAGTGCAGAAAGAAAATATCTGCTGATTTCCTAAAACAGCCGATAGAAATTCAAAGAAAATATTACAAATATTTGCCACCTGCTATTAAGAGAAGATATAAAGATAAATTCAATAAACTGACAAAATAAATTTTATGAAGTTTGTCGCAGAATGCCTTAACAGCGTTTAAGGTCACTACTTCTTCTATTGGAGACTTGTGATTGATAATCTACAACAAACGTGTCAAATCTTTGATCAGGTGTGTTTCTCCTTATAAGAAGATAGGTTGCGGCTTTTTTGCCAGCAAATTCTGCATCAGCATAAATATTTTGGATAATTCCAAGCAACAATCGGTTATTGGGATGTTTTTCAAAATTACTTTGGCTATATGATTTTGGCAGTGACACCCAGAGGGATTGTTTTTCGATAAGAGGTGTGGCAAAAACCATATCCTCTAATTGTACATCTGTATCTTTTGTTTTGTCTTGTTCTGCAACAGATTTAGGAGTTATTATTCTTACTTGATATTTAAATTCATTAGCCATTTGGATTACCTCGCTTTGTTGATGTTATTCTCTTCTGGTTTATAAATTTTGGGGTTTTATCACTATTGATTAGTAGTCCTCTTGGAAAGATTTATAAACATAAGAGCATCTTCAAGAGCTATGTCCATCTTAAAAACGATTTTAAAACCTGTAAAAGCAGTTGATAATGAATTTGAAGCATTAGTTCACAAAGTGTATCAAAAATATAATGAAAAAACAGGTAATGATCAATATGCTCTCTCTAATTTTTATATAGATGGAGCATATGTTTTTCATAATGCTTCTGCATTTTATACTCAGGGGTTCTCAGAAAAATTATTGCTTAATGCTGGAATATATGGGTTGATGACTTATATGATCCATAAAAGAAACAAAAAAGCCAGAAGTATTGATGAAACAATAGCAGATTCACCTGAATCAGTTAAGCATCCACAAAGAGAAATAATCAGGGCGAGTATGAAATTCTTTGGCAGGGGTTGTTTATTTGTTAGCATGGGCTATTTATTAACTGCTCCAGAAATTGATCTTGATATAGCACATTTTTGTCAATATTCCGAAGCTTCTCTCTATGCACTTTGCGGATACACATCAGCCATGGATTTAAATAATCCCAAAAAAAGTAAAGTGCTATCTAAAGTAAAGGATTTGCTTGCAGGAAATAAAAAAGCATATGGTAATTAGGATATTTAGAGGAAGAGTGTTTTATAGAGGAATTTGATTAATCCCATTTTCAAACCTATCCCACTAATTATCTAAGTCATTGTTATTTTTCATTTATGCTCAATCTCTCCCATGATAACTGTTTCTTCTTCATGTTTGTGAATCTTAGATATTATCTCATTTGTTATGTCTTCAACTAAGGATGTAAGCTGTTTTGAATATTCAAGATATTCTTTCCATAAAACATTATCTAAATAATGCTTGCTAATTCTAATCATTACAGTAGTATATTTCTGCCTGTAATACCTATATGGCTTGTAATTATGCTTTCTGCAAAGTGCCACAAATAATTTTTTATGCCACAGATCTTCAGTGGATATCCTATACTCAATTAAATCTTCAGCCTCTTTTTTATATCTTTTGCCTTCAAGCCTTTTTTTCGCATTGATTGCGGCATTTTTTTCTCCATCTGAATTAGCCCCTTCAATTAATCTTTCAATCTTTTTGATTTTTTTAAGAATATATTCATTATATCCATCATCTGAGATTCTGTTTAATTCATTCAGTTCATTTTCAATCAATTCAATTACCTCAACTGAAGCGCCCTGAATTTTTGCCTCATTCAAAGCCTTTTCTAATATGTTTTTATCAATGACACCATTTTTCTTGCTTATTCTGAATTTTAGAAATAAGGCATGATATGAATTAGAAATATGCCTTAAAAGTTCATCAAGATATTTTAGAGCTTCATCATATTCTCCTTTATCTTCTAAATCAGCAACAATGTTTAGTATTTCTTTCTCATTCATTTCTCAATCCTCTTCAAACATTCATTCACATAATCAATATCAAGCTCCTCAGGGTCAGCAATGTTTGCCCATTCTTCATGTTCAGGATGGTTTTTATCTTTCGATGCTTCCAGAATCTCTTCATATCCGCCAATCCCACCGCAATCTTCTGGCGGGCAGGCTCTTTTACCTGCAATACATATAGGATACCTTTGCGTTTCATCTTTATTTAAAACATCCTCAATAAGGATTAAATGCTCCCAGCAATCTCCAAAATCATAGGTATAGCCCAACTTTTGCGCTTTCTCAAAAAAGATCTTATTTATCTTGATTTTTTTGGCATCCTGCACTTCATCCCCAAAATCCTCCTGTGGTGTGCCAATAGACAAGTCACCCATATCAAACTCAAATAAATGAGTGTTTGTCCAGCCCATCACTTTTTGGATAATATTATGAAGATCATGGAAACTAATAGAGTCTTTTACTAATACTCTTCGCCAAACAGGCAGTCTCATGCCCATTAAACTTATTTTCAATTGCAATATTTTTGTCATAATCCCAACTCCTTCATATTCTTATTGAGAGTTTTGAACAACCCTTTACTTCTACAATATAATCTTCTCTATTTATTATTTTTGGTCAAGTTCGCTGTTTTTCAGGCTATATTTTCACTATTTCTACAATTTCTGTGCCCTTTTTTCTGATTTTTATACAGCTACCGCTAGCTTCTTTCTCTCAAAAATCTTATTTTTTATATGATTCTCATCTGAAACAATCATTCCAAAACCTTTAAATACCTCCATCCAATACTCAAATCCATATGAGAATCGACCTTAAAAAGAGATATGACGTATTTGGCATAGGCAATGCTATCATGGATTTTCTGGTTGAGGTTGAGCCTGATGTGTTAATCAAATGCAACATGGAGAAAGGCCAGTGCAGGGGTGTTGATGATGAAGAGTTGCAAAACATCTTCAAAAGCATAGGGGAAGATAATTTCAAACGTATTCCAGGAGGCTCGGCAGCAAACATACTCTCAGGCATAGCAAAGATGGGAGGAAAGGTCGTATTCTGTGGGAAGATAGGATCTGGTGAGCAGGGATTATATTATGAGCAGACAATGTTTATGGGTGGAGTAAAACCCAGGCTATCAAAAACAAATCTCAAGACAGGAAAAGCCATAACATTTATCACTCCAGACTCTGAAAGATCATTTGCAGCTAATCTTGGAGCAGCAGTAGAATTGAGAAAAGAAGACATATTTGAGGATGACATCAAGGAGAGTAAGATTGTGCATATGGAGGGATATCATCTTCAGAACTCTGACCTTCTGGAGACAGCTATGTATGCGATAGATATTGCAAAGCAGAATGGAATATTAGTATCGCTTGATCTTAATGATGCTGGTATGGTCGCTAGAAATCTTGATTCAGTGAGAAAGTTTGTAAAGAATCATATTGACATCCTTTTCGCAAATGAGCAGGAAGCTGAGGCATTTACAGGAAAGAGCGACCCAATAGAAGCATTAGAGATATTATCCAGCATAACAAAAATAGCAATAGTAAAGAATGGTCCAAAAGGCTCATTTATCAGGCATAACAATATTACTTTCAACATACCTCCTTTTGAAGCAAAAGCTATAGATACAACAGGAGCAGGAGATATGTATGCTGCTGGATTCCTGCATGGATTATGCCAGGGGCTTCCATTGGAGCAATGCGGAAGGCTTGGCTCATTTGCTGCTTCAAGAGTGGTTGAACAGGTTGGAGCGCGGTATGAAGGAGATCTTAAGGCAGAGATAAAGCAAGCGCTAAAATGAGCATCATAATAAAGAATGCAGAGCTTAACAACAGGATAAAGGATATATTTATAGAAGACAATAAGATAACAGAAATAAGCAATAACATAAACACAGAAGCTGACCATAAGATTGATGGAAAAGACAAAGCAGTTCTTCCTGGATTATATAATTCTCATACGCATGCTGCAATGACTCTGTTCAGGGGATATGCTGATGACATTCCTCTTAATGAATGGCTAACACAGAAGATATGGCCTAATGAGGCAAAGCTGACAGAAAAAGAGGTATATCTTGGAACAAAACTTGCCTGCCTTGAGATGATAAAATCAGGAACAATCTTTTTTAATGATATGTACTGGCATCTTCCTGACTCATTTAGGGCAGTTGAGGAGATGGGTCTCAGGGCTGCATTAAGCTCTGTGCTTATAGATAATTTTGACAAGGACAAGGCAGAAGAGCAGAAAGCCAGAATAAAAAGAGAATTCAGCAGGTTTCATAATACTTCTGAAAGGATAACTTTTGCTCTTGGCCCTCATGCAATATATACAGTCTCAGAAGAATACTTGCGCTGGCTTAATGATTTTGCAGAGAAAAAGAATATTCTTATACATATGCATCTTTCAGAAACTGAAAAAGAAGTAAAAGACTGCATTGCAAAGCATAAGATCAGGCCAGTTGAATATCTTGATAATATAGGATTGCTCAGCAGCAATTTTATTGCCTGCCATTCTGTCTGGTTAAATGATAATGAGATAAACCTGCTTGCGAAGAATAATGCAAATCTTGTCCATAATCCTGTCTCAAACATGAAACTTGCAGTAGGCAGAACATTTAGGTATCAGGATATAATAAATAAGGGAATCAATGTAACAATTGGAACTGACGGATGCGCATCAAACAATAACCTTGATATGTTTGAAGAGATGAAATTTGCAGCGCTGCTCCAGAAGTTTACCTGCAATGATTCAGGATTAATGCCTGCATGCACTGCTCTTAATCTTGCCACCAGAAATGCAGCAAAGGCATTTAATATAGATGGAGGAATAATAGAAGAAGGAAAGCTCGCTGATATGATATTAATAGATCTGAAAAAACCAGAGCTTGTGCCTCATCACAACTTAATCTCAAACCTTGTTTACTCGGCTAATGGCTCCTGTGTTGATACAACTATATGCAATGGAAAGGTGCTGATGAGAGACAGGATTGTTGAAGGAGAAGATAAGATTATTGAAGAAGCGCAAAAGCTTGCAAAAGAATTCTTTTACAAATCAGTAAGTAAAAAGTCAGATGTAACTGAGCACAAGCATCTTCAAAACTTAGGATGAGTTATTAGAAGGCTCTGCGTCCCCTAAGGGGGCTTCCCAATGTCATTAAGTTAAGGACTTTTCACACGATATTTATCTAGTTCTTCTAAGTCATTCATCAATTTTTGTGCTGTTCCTATATATCGAATATTTTTTGTGATATATTTTCCTTTTATCTTAATCCTATCCTCTATGATATAATACTTCTTCTTGCTTTTTTGCATTGTTTTATTTCTTATATACATTTTATATGCGTAATGAATAGATAGATATTTAAACTTTTATATTCTAAATAATATATATTGAATTATATGCGTAATAACGGTGATTAAATGAAAAAAGGGGCAATGAAAATAATAGAAACTATAAAGAATGAAATATATAATGTTGATTTCATGAACAAATCAAAGAATAATGAACACGATTTTACAATAAATCGTAAGCTTTGTTTTTCATCGCTTATTATATTTATGTTGAATTCAATAAAATCTACAATTCAAAAAGAGCTAACAAATTTCATTGAATTAATTTCTGGTTCAAGCGACAATACAAAAAGAATTAGCAAAAGTGCCTTTTCTCAGAGTCGCTCTAAGCTAAATCCTGAAGCCTTTATCCATCTTAATAATATTTTAAATAAGGAGTTTTATACAGATAATGACTACTCTACATGGGAAGGACATCGAGTATTATCAGTCGATGGAAGCACATGTCAATTGCCTTATTCTGAAAAATTAAAAAACCATTTTGGACATGTTACAGGTCACAATAGCAGAAATTTTCCTATTGCAAGAATATCTTGCCTTTATGATATTCTAAATGATATTACTATAGATTCAAAAATAGCACCCATAGAAATAGGAGAGTATAGTTTGATTTCACAGCATATTGATAAAATACAAGAAAATGATCTTCTCGTTATGGATAGAGGTTATGGCGCAATTTGGTTATTTTACCTTATAATCCAAAAAGGGGGAGACTTTGTTACTCGACTCCAAAAGAATTTTATAAAAGAGGCTGATGATTTCAGAGAATCCAACGAATATTCTAAAATAATTGAGATTAAAGATTTTCATTATAAATCTAAAAATCAATTAAACAAATTAGGAATTGAGTTTAAGGCATTTAAGATTAGATTGGTAAAAGTAATATTAGAAAATGGCGAAATAGAGATTCTAGCAACAAGTTTGATTGAAGAAGAAAAATATTCTACAACAATATTTAAAGACCTATATTTCACGAGATGGGGAATAGAAATAAATTATGACCATCTAAAAAATCAGGTGGAGATTGAGAATTTTTCTGGGCGTACTGTTTTAGCAATAGAGCAGGATTTCTATGCTAATATGCTGATGGCAAATTTTCAATCATTAATAATAAGAGATGCAAAAGAAGAGATGGACAAAACAAATAAAAATTGTGAATATGAATATAAAATAAATAAAAATTTGTCTTTTTCCTATATGAAAGATAGGTTCATTAAGATATTATTAAGTGATGATTCAAATTATTTTGAACAATTAAAAGAATTATTTAAAGTTGAACCCATTCCAATAAGAAAGGGAAGAAAATTTAAAAGAGATATAAGAACCAGAAAGAAAAAATATTTTCTGAACAAAAGAAGAGCTGTGTGAAATTTTTGATAGAAAATCCAGAATAAATTCATAGTTGGAGAACTATTAGATTAATTGAACAAACATAGGAAGTAACACTATTTCTGCAAAAAACAATATATAGAGATTTATTGAGTGATGATGAAGAAGAAAATATTGAAGATTATTCCAGTGAGAGACATTATACTAATCCCTTAACTTAATGACATTG
>JAYEPB010000058.1:0-14411 GCA_034723595.1 Nanobdellota archaeon | reverse complement strand
ATTAATTAATTATCTAACCTTCTTAACAAAACTAATCAAATCCTTAATGAAAAGATTTATATAATTAACTCAATTAAGGATAGTCAAGATGGCAGATGAAAATACAAAAGAGAATAATATCATAGATAGCGTGGTATATGATTATGGCGCAGATAATTCTCAATTAGAAGTTGAGAACAGGCTGCTTAAAGAGACAATCGATCACTTCAAAAGAGAATTAGATAAATACAAGTCTGCTCCGCTTATAATGTGTGAAATCATTGATATAATAAAAGACCAGGCTATAGTAAGGCTCCAGAACGGAAATGAATTTCTTGTCAATGTATCCTGTGAATGCAAAGATATTACTCCAGGGGATACTGCCCTCGCAGAGCAAAAAAACCTGACAATCATAAAAAAAGCCCCGCATTCAAAAAAATTCAATGTTGAGAAATTCGTGATTATAGAAAAGCCAAAAGTATCATGGGATGATATCGGCGGTCTTAAAGACGAAATAAATGAGATACATGAGATTGTAGAGCTGCCTTTGAAAAAACCAGCTCTCTTCAAAAAGATGGGGATAAAGCCTCCAAAAGGCGCATTATTATATGGAGAGCCAGGAACAGGAAAAACTCTTCTTGCAAAAGCTGTTGCATCATCTACCAATTCCACATTTATAGAAGTTGTTGCATCAGAGCTAGTACAGAAATTCATAGGAGAAGGCGCAAAGCTGATAAAAGAGATATTTGAACTTGCCAGGGAAAAAGCACCATCAATCGTATTCATAGATGAACTTGATGCATTGGCAGCAAAAAGGATAGATGTAGGCACAAGCGGAGAAAGAGAAGTGCAGAGGACATTTATGCAGCTTCTTGCAGAGATTGATGGATTCAAGAATCTTGGGAATGTAAAAATCATAGGATGCACTAACAGGAAAGATATACTTGACCCTGCAATTTTAAGACCTGGAAGGCTTGACAGGATTATCAACGTATCTCTCCCAGATAAAGAAGGCATTAGACAAATATATAACATCCATACAGGCAAGATGCCTCTTGATAAGGATGTTAATGAAGAAAAGATAATAAAGAAACTTCAGGGCTATTCTGGAGCAGAGATCGCAACCATGTGCACAGAAGCAGGATACTTCGCAATAAGGGAAAACAGGCAGAAAGTGATAATAGATGACTTCTTGAATGCAATAGACAAAGTCAATCTTGAGAAATCTGTGGAAGATAGTGATTTTGTAAGCATGTTTGGATAAGGAATCTATGCACAGCTCACTAGTTACTACCGTTCTTCATCTCCTTTCGGATCAGCTGGTGTTCACTCGATCATTGCTATGTTGCACTTCCAAAGCTAATGCTTTAGATACTGAGAATGGCTATATGATATAAATAACTTTTTAAAATATACAATATTCTAACAAATACATGTATAATCTAATAAGACCTTTTCTTTTCAAGCAGGATCCAGAAGAGATCCATAAAAAAGCATTAAAGATAGGAAAATATCTTGGGAACAGCAAAGCTAAAGACTTAATCAGCCAATTATATTCTTTTGATGATAAAAAACTGCATTCAAGCCTATGCGGTATTGATTTCATAAATCCTGTAGGTCTTGCTGCTGGGTTTGATAAAGAAGGAGAGCTTCTGGATATCATTAGCTGCATTGGATTTGGATTTATTGAGATTGGATCAATATCAGCCATGCCAAAAGGCACTGCGCCCAGCCCTTCAATATTAAGGATTCCTGCAGAAGAAGCAATAATAAACAAATTAGGTTTGAATAATGAAGGCGCAGTTGCAGTTTATGAAAAAATGAAAGACAAAACATTCAAAATCCCTTTAGGCATCAATATTGTAAAAACAAATTATAATAACATATATGGAGATAAAGCAATTGAAGACCTCTGCAATTCATTTGAAAAACTTTATTCTTTGTGCAGTTACATCACTCTTAACATAAGCTGCCCAAACACAGAAGGAGAAAAAAGCTATGAAAACAAACGCAATCTTGAAGAACTGCTTCCTGCCTTGATGGTAATTAAAAATAAGTTTCAATACCAGAAGCCAGTTCTTATGAAAATGTCTCCTGACCTGTTTTACAGTGCCTTTGAAGACATCCTCCAGGTATCAGAAGATAATGGCATAAATGGATATGTCATAATCAATACATCTTCAGACAGCAATTATCTTAAAAATACTAGACCAAACTTAATTGCCAAGGGGAAATTTGGCATCAGTGGAAAACCAATCAAACAAAGATCAACAGAACTCATAGCACATGCATACAAGCACCTCAATAATCCTTCAATAATTGGTGTTGGAGGAATATTCTCTGGAGAAGATGCTTATGAAAAGATAAAAGCAGGAGCCTCAGTTGTCCAGATATGCACAGGACTGGTTTATGAAGGTCCTGGTCTTCCAAAGAAAATCAATAAAGGCTTATTAAGACTTCTTGAAAGAGATGGTTTTGCATCTGTAAAAGATGCAATAGGCATAGATGCATACAAATAATGATACATCAGTGTCCTGCTTCATCCTATTATGGACATTATATCCCACATTAGGGGTAATGTTCTTATCAAGTCCTACCTGAAATTTATTTTTCTATGATTTTCCCTCATATTTAAAGAATCGCTTTGTTTTTAAAAAATGAACTAGTTATTCCTATTTAATAGTAATATTTAGAGAATAATCACAATATCTTAAAATCAACACATATCCTAAAAACACCAGGTGAATGCTGTCCGCATTTAACAATATCCAGTATCCTATATTTCATTTTTGCTTTTCTGCATGCCTTATCAATCTTCTCTTTTGCTTTATCAAACTCAGATTTATTAAGAAAATCATAGAAATGTATTATTGTTCCTTTTTTTGCTGCTGATAATGCTGTAGCCAGAAAGTCATCAGCAGTTTTTGGCAAAGGCATCAATATCCTGTCAAACTTCCGCAATGTATGCTTAACATTAATATAGCTTTTTATCATCTTTTTAGAGTGTTTTTCATTCTTATTGCATATTTCTGTAACTCCAAGATTGACATAAGGCAGAATCTTTGAGAAATCAACATAACCTTTGCCAATCTCGCATGAATGAGTCTTATAATCATGATCATTCAAGTGAAAATAAGTATTGAAATCTTTTCTTATTCTCTTTATATGTTTTTCAATCTTATCATTATCCCTATAGGTTATAAAAAGATGGCATGTATCAATGCACATATTCCTTATGCCTGCTTTCTTTCCTATCCTTACTATATCTCCTATTTTTGCAAACAAGCCATGAGTCACATTCTCAAAATAAAAATAATCATAATACTTCTCAATCTTCCTGATATTATCTACAAGCATATCTTCATCTTCAGCAATGCCAATATCCTGTGTTGGATGGACCACTGCTTTTATATGATATTTCCTGCATAATCCACCAAGAATCTTAAACATTATTAGCTCTTTTTTTACATCTATCTGACCTAAAGAATATCTTTTTCCATTATAACCAAATGGCATGTGCAGTACAACATGCACCCCTTTTTCCTGCAATTTTTTTATTGTCTTTTCAAGCTTAGGCCTGCCTTCAAAGATATCTGAATCAAAAAGATGAAGTTCCATAATCACTGGATGATGTATCAGCCGCGTTTCCAGCTCATCATTTTTATCAGCAGATTTCATGCCTACAATATAATGAAATATACTTGGGACAACATTTTTTACATCTCCATTGACCAGTATAACATTATGCAGCTTATTCAACTTGATGTTTTCCATGCCATATTTATGCCCAACTGGGTTTAACTCTATTCCAAAAACATTCCTTGCTTTGGTATTCTTCGCAAGCACACAAGGATAAGGCGCGCATCCTGAAAACATAACAAGAACATCTTCACCCTCATTGATCTTATTCATAATCCTCTTTCTTTCTGTACTTAACCTTGGCGAGAAATAAACTTCTTCAACATTCAATTTTAAGCTTATTCTATTTTCTTTATATATTGTCTCTTTTGTTTTCTCTCCTGCAAGCCATTCAAGCTTTTGTGTCCTGAACTCCCCACCATGTGCTCCTGCTTTTTTCAGGACAGTCTTGATTGCCTTATTTGCCTTCAGCAGAGTCTCAGCAATATATTTCTCATTATGCTTAAGCGCATCATCTATCTCAATAATTGCAATAGTGCCAATAATATCATAAGCAGTCTTCAGGATCTCAAGCTCTTCTTTGCTTAATTTAGCAGCAAGCATTTTCCTTAGGTCAGTCTCTTTTAGTGTTATTTTCAATTTCTGATCTATAATTTTAAATTGTTTAAACATGACTTTTACTCTATTCTTATCTTTTATAGGAATATATGCATATTTTTTATCTTTAATCATCTGACATCCTAGAACCAATTGGCTTGCAGCCATTAATAATTGCTTTGCTTCCTGAATTTCCTTCAATGGAACCCTAAGAGTTGTTATTTTAGATATTTTATCTGCCATATATAGATATTAAGTAACTAATCATTTAAAAAGTATTCTAAAAATGAAAATGTTTTATAAAACCACCAACAAAGCTCCAACAATCAAAATAACACAAGCCACTGCCTTTAACTTCAGACCATGGTCATGGAAAAGCTCACCACCTATCAATGTGACAAATAATGTAGAAAGCCTCTTTAATGGTATAAGCAGACTGACCATCACCATTGTAAGCGCCTGGAAATAAGCAAGCGCAGAAATAAAAGAAAACAGACCTGCAAGGAATATAATCCATCCAGACTTCTTTATGCAATAAGCTACATCTTTAAGACAATTATAAAAAATAGAAGAAATTGCAAGACTTATGATTGTCATAAACATCCATATCAAAAATAGATAAGTCATCCTATCTATATTTCCAATCATATATTTATCACCCACAGCAGAAAGAGAATAAAGAAATAAGCTAATCATCACAAAATGTATTGTCTTTGTCTTTATGATTTTAAGTATTGGCTCTTTCAGATTCGATATCTTATGATCAACCTCAAGCACATAAGTCCCTATTATCAGGATTGTTATCCCCATGCCTTGCTGCAATGTCACAGTTTCCTTAAGTATTATGAAAGATAATATGACTAGAAAAATAGGGCTGAGATTTTGGAGAGGACTTACTGCACTAATCTCACTATGCTTAATTGCTTTTGCCCAGAAGATACCTGCCACAACTACAACAGATGCTATGAGAAAAATATAGATATAAGCCCATATCTCTATATTAAAATCAATAAATGGAATCAAAAGAAGAAGCAAAGGCACTTCAAGAATCTTTAAAGTTGTTCTGAACTCAATCACATGCACCTTAAACAATGCTTTCTTGCCTGCTATATTTGCTAATGCAATAAAAAATGCAGATATTAATGTATAGACATACCATTCCATCAGAAAAACTCACCCAGCCCTTTTTGTTTGCGTTTAGATTCTGATTTTGACAGGGAATTCAAAGATGATTCTATCCTGTCTTTAGAAAAATCATGTTCTATGACAAGCAGTTCTATTATTTTTTCTCTGTCTAAGTTGTTGAATTCTATATCATAATCATCAGTCACAGGCATATTCTTGATAAGCTCAAAAACATCTTCCCATGGAAAATCAAAGAACTCATCCCATTTCATATCCATGAACATGGATGCAAAATCCTCATTATATTTTTTTACTGTGTCCCATGCTTTTTTTGGACCTAAACCTTTTATTCCGCCAGGATTATAATCTGTTCCTACAAGTATGCACAAAGCAATAAACTGGTCATGGCTTATCTCAAGATTCTCAAGCACCTTGTCAAGCTCTATAAGCTCTGGCTTTATTATTTCATAGCTCAATGTATTTGTTTTTTTCTTCCTTCCTGTTATCGCAAGATTCTTTATTACTCTTTGCGCGCCAAAAAGCAGTGAATCAGCATCAGATGATGCTATCGCATATACCTCACCTTTTTTAACAAGATATGATGCCTGCGCTTCACCCTCAGAAGGCGCCTGAACTATTGGAACACCCATTGCAATAAGAATCTCTTTTGCTTCATTGACCATCTCAGTTGTCAGCTTTGATGTCCTCATAGCATATTTTTTCATAGATTCTGTATCCTCTTCAACAGCAGCTTTTTCATACTTGCTCTTTGCTTCCTCTTTAAGTTGAGCGCGCCTTGCCTGCTCTTTTTTCTTCAGCTCAGGAGCTTTTCCATCAAAAACAAAAATAGGTTTTATTCCTTTTTCAAGAAGTTTTATAGTCCTATGAAAAAGTCCTGACAAATGGCTAGTTACCCTGCCTTTAGAATCCATCAAAGGCGTGCCATCTCTCTGCCTTATTGTAGAAAGGAACTGGTAAAGAAATAATGAAGTGTCTATTGCTATCAATTTTCCATTAAGGTCATTAAGTGCTATTTCCTTTGAAGGCAGCAGATTGGTTATTGAAACTCCCATTTTTAAATAGTATAGAATTAATGATATATAATGATTTTCATATTTTAACTACAGTTAGTCCTTTTAACTGTGTAGTCAGCATCTCTTTTGCCTTTTTTGTCATCTCTCCAGTCATGATAAGAACAGTAGGAAGTTTTGATGCCTGACCTAACATATATGCAGAACTGAGATCTCCATCAGTTACCTTTTTCTTATTTTTTGCCTTGCAAAAATAAAGCATCTTTCCTATTGAAGATTCTATATTTAAAGTAAATTCTATATCTGTATTCTTCCTGTTTATCTTCACTTCTACAAGCCCTATATTCTTCATTTTAAAATAATCTTTAAGTTTCTGGATAAATTTACTATCAGCATCATCCCAAATCCTTGCATAATCTAATAGTTCTTCATTATCAAAAGTAGATTTTGATTGTTGTATTTCCTCTTTTTTCACAAGAGTCTGCTGGACACCAATGACTTTCTCTTTTTCTGATTTTTCCTGCTTTTGTTCATCTTTTTCTGTTTCCTTTAAAATCTCATTAAAACCATCAGGGGTCTCTTCAGCCCCATCCTTTTCAATTATTTTTTCTTTTGATTCTTTTTCTTTAATTTCGTCATCAGCTTCAGTTTCTTCCACTTCTTCTTTATCCTTTTCTTTAGCTTCTGCTTCAGGTTCAGTTTCTTTCAGCTTATTCTCTTGCCCACTCTCACTTATGCTTCCATCAAGTATTTGCCTAATCATATCTGTACATTCATTTGTATCTAAAGTATACCATTTCCAGAATATTTCTTTACTTTCCTTGAGCATGACCTCAAGAGGCTTGGCAAAATCCTTTATTTCCCTCAAAGACACCCTCATAAGAGGGCTTAAATCACTATCTCTCACTACTTTATGTTCTTTTAAGTGTTCAAATGCCCGCCTGTCTTTTTCATTAAGATTATCTGAAAAATCCTGCAATTTTGGTTCCTGGCCTGGAAGAAAATAAAGCGGACTTCCTCCGCCAACTTTTAATTTTGATATTCTAAGCTTCTTATGATTAACAAGTTCTGAAAGATATGCAGAAGTAATTATAATATCTGAACTAATCTCTTTTGATATCTGAGCAGGTATCACTGGCCCTTTTACACGTATCAGCTCAATGATTTTATCTCTGACATCCATATAGTTTTTAGAAATGATGTTTATTTAAATAATTATGCAAAAAATTTATTGTAATTCAATTTAAAATGAACTCCACATTGATAAATATTAGCCAAACTCACAATAAATACATATTAAGGTCGCATCCACCGAATCTCATAATAAGTCACATCTCATTCATCATCCACAACACCTATCATCAGCCTTTTCTTTGTGCTATGTGCAATCATCCCCTTATCCTAAAATTCCTGAATACACAATACCTTATCCAAAAATCCTATATTTCAAATAAATATAATTAAAGAAAAGTGCTTATCTCCTCTTTCTAATCACAACCAACCCACCCAGCACAGCAATCAATCCCAATCCAAGAGTTAATACTGAAAACTCGGGAATATCAGTAGGAGATACAACCTTTGAATCTTCTGCTTCTAATGTCACAAAATTTGCATTTGAGCAGGTAACATTATAATAATGAGTTGTAGCTGTAGTGAATCCTGATGATTTTGTGTAATTGTATTCTGAGCCGTTGTAATCCATTTCAAACCATGTTCCCCAGTTATCATCAAAACTTATGTTGCACTCGCCCGATATTGGAGTTCCGTCTGTTGAGTTGATGTACCATGCATAGAATTCAATAGGGTCTGAGATATATTTGATTCCTGCTTCTGCTTCGATAGTCAGGTTTGCGTTTGTTCCTGCTGCATAGCCTGTGAAATGAGCAACATCAACTGTTAATGTGCTTTCTTCGCATGTGATATTTGAGCATAATGGTTCTAAGCAGCGCTGATTTTCGCTAAGGATTGATGTAAATGCACTTGCAGTCTCTGAATAGAATACATAAGGGTTATCACAATCAACATTATAGAATGTAAGTGTTGCAGAACTATTGAAACTTGAATGCAATGCAGTAGTATTTACATATATCATAGCATCTTCAATCTTTACATTCTGGTCATAATCCTCATTATCTGCATTAATACTATATGTTGATGGAAAGTTAATTTTTCCTTTATTAGTTATTGCAAGAGTTAAATTTATTACATTTGCTACATCCTCTGCTAAGAAGTTTGTTGTTTCTTCTGATGTGAAGTTTGAGTAATTAGGATCTATTATCTCATCTTTAAAAATATAGGCTGCGCCTGCGTCAATACCCCCTGCATCTTCTCTATTTGCTCCAACTATGGCAGTACTACCATCAGAAGATATTGAAACAGAATGACCAAACCTATCATTTACTCCAGCATCACTAGCCAAAATTTTAGCATATTGAGTCCATGTTGTCCCAGACCATTTAAAGATATAAGCTGCGCCTGCATCAGTAGCTCCAGCATCTTCTAAATATGATCCAATTAGAGTAGTATTACCATCAAAAGAAATTGAAACAGACCAACCAAACCTATCAGCTGTCCAAATATCACCTGCCTGAATCTTATATTCAATCCATGTTGTACCATCCCATCTAAAAATATAGGCTGCACCTGCATCATTAGCTCCTACAAAATCTTCACAATATGATCCAACTATAGTAGTATTACCATCAGAGGAAATTGAAACAGAATAACCAAAATAATCATTAGCAGCAGCATCACTAGCAAAAATCTGAGCATCCTCAATCCATGTTGTTCCATTCCATCTAAAGATATATGCAGATCCAGCAGAATTGCCCTTTGTATCTTCATGATACGCTCCAACTATGGCAGTATTACTATCAGAGGAAATTGAAACAGAATGACCAAAACAATCAGACTGTTGCCTATCACTAGCAAGAATTTTAGCCTGTTGAGTCCATGTTGTACCATCCCTTTTAAAGATATAAGCTGCCCCTGTACTAATAGTACCTCCTCCATCTTCCAAACGTGATCCAACTAGAGCAGTATTACCATCAGAGGAAATTGAAACAGAATAACCAAACCAATCACCTGCTTGTATATCAGAAGCTTGAATCTTCTGTTGTTCTGTCCAAGTAGAACCTAATCTAGTGAAAATATAAGCTGCACCTGCATCAGCACCTCCTGTATCTTCCCCATATGCTCCAACTATTGCTGTATTACCATCAGAGGAAATTGAAACAGAATAACCAAAATAATCAAGTACATTCTTGTCACTTGCTAAAATCTTATCTTCTTGAATCCAGGTTATACCATCCCATCTAAAGATATAGGCTGCACCTGCTTGACTACCTCCTATATCTTCTTGATATGCTCCAACTATAGTAGTATTACTATCAGAGGAAATTGAAACAGAATAACCAAAATAATCACCTGCTTGTATATCACTAGCAAGAATTTTTGATACTTCTGAGATGCTACCACTAACTAATATAGAAGATAGCATTATCAATCCTATCACAACAGCTACCCAAACAAATCTTTTTGTTGATTCTAAACATAATCTTTTACTATCTTTATTGATATTCAAAATAGTCATTTATTCACATTCTTGCCTTTTATTTATTATTTTATGTAGTATAATTATTCTGATTCTACAACAATACTACTAATATATATAATACTTTCTTATTCCTAGCTCAAAATATAGATCAAATTACCACCCCTTAAAAACCTTAAATTTCAAAAATTAGATAACTTCATTCTCAAGATAGTTTTCTCAGAAAACTTTTTTATGGACGCATCCATCTTATCTCATAATAAGTTACATCTCCTTCATCATCTACAACACCTATCATCAGCCTTTTCTTTGTGCTATGTGCTACCCTGTTCTTTGCAGAAAACTCATGCCATGTAAGTACGCTTGCCTCATGGACAGGATATATAATCCATTTTGCATGATCCTCTCCAGGCTTGACTCCTCTTTCATATACCCTGAAATCTGCCCCAAATTTAAGAGCAGTCTTTATTATATACCCTCTTGTCCTGAAATCCTTGAACACACAATACCTTATCCAGAAATTTGGCTCCAGTTTTTTTGCTTTCCTGAGAAAAACATCATAACTAATCTCTTTATTTCTTCCGTCAAACAGTATAATTTTCTCTTTTTCAAAAAGATAAAGCGCTTCAAGAAATGAAAGCTGCACCTTGCCTCCTTCTATAATAGAGCCATATCTGTTTAAAGCATAAAGCTCTCTTGCAGCATCTGTTGCTTCTGTCATAACTCTTTCTTTGATGAAGAACGCTTTGACTTTTTCTTTATGTTTTGATACAGATATTTGTTTAGCTGTTTCTAATTCTGCTTTTTCTTTAGCCTCTAGCTTCCTGCTTTTAGGCTCCTGCTTCTTTTTTGTGACTGTTTTTTTTATTTTTGCCATTTTTTAGTATTATTTTACATCTCTCTCCAGAGAATTTACATAATTTATGAATAATTTATGAAATAAAATATAAGTTCCTCTTTCAAGTTTATTAATTATTCCTTTTTTAAATAACTCTTGAATATATGGAGAGACATAATTTCTCTCAATTTTAGTCCATTTAACTACATCTGAAAAATCAAACTGTAAATTCTGAACATTGGAACATATAATTTTTAATATTTTTTTTGCTTTGGGTGTTAATGGACAAAACATAGGTGAAAAAAAATTTTGAGATAATTTAGCATATATCTTTTCTTCACTTCTTTTTATGATATCAATAGTTATTCTTTTTTCTTCATCCCTTAAAGAATCAAAAATAAGATAACACATAGCAACTAAAATATAAGGATGACCCTCGCTATTTTCTATTATAAATTGGATTGGATACTCATCAAGATATACATCCTCACTTCCAAATTTCTTATAAATATAGTCTCTTATATCATTTTCTTTAAGTGGCATAAGCCTGGAAGAGGGAAAAAATCTGTTCAATGGTGAAAATGATTCAGACATTTTCTCTGGAAAATTAAGATTTCCAGCTAGTACAATCATATAATTACATTTATCTTCAATTCTTTGGAAAACTTCTCTTAAAAAAGTTAATGCGCCTTCTGTTTTCTCTAATGATTCTGCTTCATCAAATAAAATTATACATGCTTTATAATCTTTTTTTATTTCATTCCATAATTTATTTAATTTTTGTCTTAATATTTCCTGCACTATTTGTTTTTTTTCTAAAGATAAATTAATATCATTCCAGCCTATACTTGGTTTTAAAGTAGATATCCAATTTTTAAATTTATCAAAATTTTCTCCTATTGGTTTTTTACTTAATATTTCTGTTTTTATATTTGAAATGATATAATCTGATAATTCAATAATATTATTTATATTTCCTTCATAATTAGATAATCTCACAACAAGACATTTATTATCTTTTGATATTTGTTCAAATTTCATTAAAATAGAGGTCTTACCAACACCTCTATTACCTGTAATAGACATATTCATAGGATAATTATGGCTAGTTTGAGTCATAAATTTTTCAAATTCCTTAACTTCTGATTTTCGTCCAACAAAAAAATCAGGTCTTGCTGGAAGTTGTGGATTAAATGGATTATATCTCATAATAAAATAAAAAGTATATCAAGTATATAAATTTACCTATACATTATTAAATTTTTATCAATAACCCAACATTTATATAATTCAATATAAACTATATCATCATGCAATTAACATTTTTAGGCACAAGCTGTATGGTTCCGACAAAAAAAAGGAATGTATCTGGATTATTCTTAAAATACAAGACAGAAGGCATCTTATTTGACTGTGGTGAAGGAACACAGAGGCAGATGAATATCTGCGGCATAAAAAGGTCAAAAGTTACTAAAATCCTTATCAGCCATTGGCATGGTGACCATGTATCAGGAATAATAGGGCTTATCCAGACAATAGGCAATAATGAAAATCCACCTATACTAAAAATCTATGGCCCCCTAGGAACAAAAGAAAAAATGAACAATCTTCTCAATTCATGCATATTTGACCAAAGAGTTGATATAAGGATAAATGAGATAGATCCAAAAGATAAACTAAAGAAAATATATGAAGATAATGACTATTATATTGAAACTGCTGCTTTATCTCATAAAGTGCCATGCATAGGATATTCATTTATAGAAAAAGATAAAATAAGGATAAATAAGGCATTTCTTAAAAAGCACAATATTCCTGAAGGTCCTCATTTAAAGAAATTACAGGCAGGCAAGGATATAAAGATAAAAGGAAAGGAAATAAAAGCAAAAGATGCAACTTATATTGTATCTGGAAAAAAGATCACATATATAGCAGATACAGTTCCCTGCAAAGGAATACTCCTCCTTGCAGAAAATGCTGATATAATGATATCAGAAGCTTCTTATTCCTCAGCATTAGAGAACAAGGCAGAACAATATTATCACATGACTGCAAAACAAGCAGCTTTGATGGCAAGCCAGTCTATGGCAAAGCAATTGGTACTTACCCACTTCAGCCAAAGGTATAGTAACACACAGGAAATTGAAGAAGACGCAAGAGATGTATTTGACAATGTTGTATGTGCAGAAGACTTTATGAGAATTTCCTTATGAAAAATTCAAGAAAAATAAAAGGCACTGCTGCTGAGCGCGAACTCCTGCATAAATTTTGGTCAGTTGGTTGGGCTTGTTTAAGGGCTGCAGGATCTGGCTCAATGAAATATCCTTGTGTTGACCTTCTGGCAGGAAACAAGGTAAGGAAACTGGCGATTGAATGTAAGACATCAAAAGCCTTAATTAAATATATGTCAAAAGATGATATTTATCAGCTGCAAAAATTCTCTTCATTATTTGGCGCTGAACCATGGATTGCTGTCAAATTCGATAAAAAAGAATGGTTTTTCATTACTATTGAAGACCTTAGACCCTGTGGAAATAATTTTGCAATAGATATGGAAGCTGTTAAATCAAGAGGTTTGTTATTTGAAGAAGTTATCAAAAATAAAGAATATTGATAATATATTAATACTTAATTTTCTCGACGAGAGTGGAATAAAGAAGATTTAATGTCACTTAAAGATACTAAATCCTTACAATAAAATCATTTATATATGCAAATGAAAGCGAAAGATATATAAATCTATAAGATATAAGATTAATAAGGTAAATTATAAAAAATAAAATGAAAATAACTCCAAAAATGATAGAAAATGTTGTATCAGAAGTAGCTGGTGCTGATGTTATACCTATTATAAAATATCTAAAAAATAAAAAGAATATCTCAGAATTCAAAATAGCTGAAGATTTGAAATTAGAAGTCAATAGGACAAGAAACATACTCTATAGGCTTCATGGTGCAAATCTTGTTTCTTTTATTCGTAAAAAAGATAAAGAAAAAGGATGGTATATTTATTATTGGACCTTTAATCAGGTAAGGATAAAAGATCTTATGCTCAGCATTAAGAAAAATAAAATAATTAAACTTAATGAAAGATTAGAAAGAGAAAATCAATGTAATTTTTTTATATGTGAAAACGCATGTATGAGACTTGATTTTGAGCAAGCCATTTGTTTTGATTTTAAATGTCCTGAATGCGGTTTGTTGATGAACCAGCAGAATAATAAAGAAATAATAGAAAAGATAAAAAAAGAGATAAAACAACTTGAACAGGAACTCAAAAAGATTACAACTTAAATAATTTCATATTTTTGAAAACCCAAAGGATTTTTCAAAATTCTCTATTCAATACTTATCCCTCAAAAGTTTGCTAAGCAAACTTTTGACTAAACATCCAGGAATAATTACGCTTGATTCCTTCTATAAAATTTTGGGGATTATATATACCTATTTCTGATATTATGCCTATCACTAACGCTGGACTCACTTTCTCAAAAGCAAAATTATCAATTGCTACATTCTTTGGCTTATCTGGCCATACCTCTTTTGCAAGTCTTTTCTCTATTATTTCTTCAAACCCAAAAATTGTTTTAGGATCAAATTTCCATGAATGCGTACATACATACACTGGAACATTAAGTTTATTTGCAGC
>JAYEPB010000057.1:0-14515 GCA_034723595.1 Nanobdellota archaeon | reverse complement strand
TGTATATATTGTTTAGGATTATGTGATTCAGTAAGAACAATTATTATATCTTCTAATACAAACCACCATCCATCATTATGCCAAGTCCTTCTTATGTTATCCCCTTGAAATACAATCATTGCGTTAGTTAGTTTTGTTTTTGCCATAATATCATTGAGAATCCTTATCTTTAAATAGCTTACGCAGACACCTGGCAAGTGGCAACTGTATTAGTTCCGAGAAAATCGTAATTAATTAAATGAAAAGAAAATTGAGAAAAATGAACTGCAATTTCAACAAGATTTATAAAGCTTTTAAATATTTTATCAGATATTAATAATAATAATAAAGGTAATGAACTATGAAAATGATGAAAACTTTTTTAGTAATATTGTGTATTGTACTTGTTTCAAGTATGGTATATGCTTTAGTTAGCCCAATAAATAAATTTGGCACAAAAACAGTAACAGTAAATCCAACAAACGAGAAATATGCCCAAAATGAATTTATTGTAAAATTTAATGACGTTGATAAAATAAAAATCCAGAACTTCAACATGAAAAATAAAGTTGCAGAAATATCAAGCAACAAACAATCAGGATTTAAAGTATTAAAAGTTCCTAAAGGAAAAACAGTTGAACAAATGGTTGAAATCTACAATGAAAATCCAAATGTAAAGTTTGCTGAACCAAATTATATTGCTTATGCTATGATGGTGCCAAATGATAAATATTATTCTTACCAATGGCATCTTGATAATCCTGTTTATGGAGGGATTCATGCAGAAGCAGCTTGGGATATCTCAACAGGGGAAGGGGTTGTTGTTGCTGTGCTGGATACAGGTGTTGCCCATGATTTATCTGACTCTCCTAAATGTTTCGTAACAGGCTGGAATTTTATAAGAAATAATATCAACGCATATGATGATAATGGTCATGGTTCACATGTTGCAGGAACAATAGCTCAAGATACAAATAATAGTATAGGTGTAGCAGGTGTTGCTTTTGATGCATGCATAATGCCAGTAAAAGTGTTAGATGAGAATGGGAGTGGTTCTTATGATGGGATAATTGAAGGGATATATTATGCAACAGATAATGGGGCTGAGATTATTAGTATGAGTCTTGGCGGACCAAGCGGTTCAGATGCAATGTCAGAAGCTTTGGAATATGCTTATAATAAAAATATAACAATTATTGTTTCTGCTGGCAATAGTGGTAGAAATACTTTTAATTATCCTGCTGCTTATGATGACTATGTAATTGCTGTGGGTGCTACTACCTATAATGAAAGATTAGCATATTATTCTAGCTATTATACAATTACAACAAATGAAATTATCAAAGAATATGTTGATATTACTGCACCAGGTGGTGATATTAGACGTGATTTAAATAGAGATGGCTTTGGAGATGGTGTATTACAGCAAACATTGGAAGGGTTTTATTTTTATCAGGGAACATCTATGGCAGCACCACATGTTTCAGGAGTGGCAGCACTTGTTATTTCACAGCTAAAAGAAAATAATGAAGTTGTTACACCAACAAGAATTAGAGAAATACTTCAAACAACAGCTGAAGATAAGGGTGATGCTGGATGGGATGCAAAATTTGGCTCAGGCATTGTTGATGCACATGCTGCTTTACTATGGACACCACAAGAACCTATAGATAATGATGGTGATGGATACGTTGTACCTGGTGATTGCGATGATAACAATGCCTCTACAAATCCCGGAGCAGATGAAATCTGTGAAGACGGAATAGACAATAACTGTAACGGAGAGACTGATGAAGACTGCGGTAATGTTCCTCCAGCAACATGCGATAGTTATTGTGCAGGCCTAACATCATATAGTAGTGGAGAATGCAAAGAAAAATGCCACCCGAGAAAAGAAACAGAAATATCCTCAAAAGAATTTACTTGCGAGGGAACCACTGTTTGTTGTTGCAGATAATATCTTGCTAAATTATTTTTTATTTTCTTACTTTCATTTATTCTTATAATTTACAGTTTAAAAAATGAATCAAAACAATTAACTGGATAGATTAATTATAGCAAACATTAATATACAAGCTTGTTTAAACTATTTAATAAGGTAGGGCTATTTTGTTTTAGAGGGGGATTTTATTTTTTGAGTGTGATTTTAAAATAAGTTTTTTTTAAAAAAGTGTTAGAGGGATACACAATTTTTTAGTTCTTTTTTTAGTGATTGGATTTTTGTATGGCTGGTTGGCTTTACCGAAAAATGATTTAAAAAAGGGGGGGTAAAAAATGAAAAAAATCTTATTATTAATATTAATAGTAGGAATGATTTCTATAACAGGAGCATACGCAGCAGAGGAAGAAAACATTACGGCTGCAATTGAGAATGGAGTTGCATGGTTAGTTGACCAGCAGGAAACAGATGGAAGCTGGCCTGCATATTATTATGAAGATGTGGCAACAACAGGTTTGGGAGTATTAAAGCTTTGTGACTATGCCCAAGATCTTCAGGTAGATCCTTTTAGCGAGGATTTTATTTATAATGAAAGTGTAATAGATGGCTTAAATTATCTTTTCTCAAATCTATATACAGTGAGTATTGGGCTACAGAACCATACAACTGGTGCAACAGGAACAATGGATAATCCAGATGTTAATGCCAACAGCCTTGGCATATATGCAAGAGGGAATTCATATCCCTTTGATGTATATGATACAGGGATTGTTTTATCAGCAATTTCAGTTTGTGGTTCATTAGATAGAGAGGCAAATGTATCAGGTAATATAACAACACATGGAGCAATAGCACAGGATATGGTTGATTGGTTAGCATGGGCACAATCAGACAGTCACAAAGGAGGAGTGTGCGGTGAAGGTGGATGGTCTTATGGTGCGCTTGATAATAATGATGATGGCAATGGTACTCATTATTTAGGCCCAGATAACTCAAATTCAGGTTATGCGGTATTAGGGCTTGCTTATGCTCAGGATTCTGGTTTAATAGTACCTGATTGGGTAAAAACAGAACTCAATGAATACATTGAATGCATACAAGATATTAATGCTAGTAGTGCAAATTTTGGGGGTTCATGGTATGACCATAGAGGGGATGGAATAGGCGTAAACATCCTAAAAACAGGAAATCTTATCTTTGAGATGGCATTTGTTGGAGATACACCAGATACACCCAGAGTAGTTAATGCATTAGCTTATCTTGAAGCCCATTGGAATGATACAAGCGGTAAGAATCAACCGCCTGGGTGGGATGGAGACCCTGCGCAATACCAGACAATGTTTACAGCAATGAAAGGTCTGGAATATATGGGAATTGACACTTTTGGTGACCCTGAAATAGATTGGTTTGATGATTTTACAGACGCAATTGTAGACCAGCAGGAAACAGATGGTTCATGGAATGATTCTTCTGGAAGAGGAAAAGGTAATCCTGTAATAATTACAGAATGGGCCTTACTTGTTTTAGAGAAGGCTTCACCACCACCTCCATTAGAAGGCATCCCTGACCAATGCATTTTATCAGGAGACAGTTTTGATACATTTGATCTTGATAATTACACAACAGGCAGTCCTGACCATTATAACTATAGTGGTAATGTTAATTTAAGTGTAAGCATTGATCCTGAACATGTTGTAACTATATCTTATACAGCACCTTGGACAGGAAGTGAAACAATTCTATTTACTGCCTATGATGCAAGTAACACTTCTGTTGACAGTGATGACGCAATATTTGAGGTTTGTCCAGTTCCATTAGTAGGAGACATACCAGGTCAAACAACACCATTTGAGACATTTGACTTAGATGACTCTTTGCTTAATGACAGCGCAAGCCCAGTAACCTGGTCCAGCTCATATGCATGCATAAACTGGACAGTAGATATTGATTCAGACAATAATGCAAACGTAACTGCCCCTGATGGTGCAAAAGACCCTTGTAACATAACATTTACTGCAACATCTTCTTGCTGTGGCAGTAATGTTAGTGATAGTGATGTAGCAACCTTCGACCCTAATCAACCACCAAATACAACTAATGCATCTCCAAGCATCAGCTGTATCTGGCCGCCTAACAACAAGTTTGTTGACATAAGCATTGAAGGAGTTACAGACCCAGATGGAGATGCTGTTTCAATTGTTATCTCTGGTGTTACCAGTGATGAACCAACAGCCACAATTGAAGGCGCTGCTGGTAAGAATCACGCCCCAGATGCAAATGGAATAGGTACTGCAACTGCTGAACTAAGGGCTGAGCGATCAGGAACACAGAATGGAAGGGTTTATGAAATATCTTTTATTGCCAGTGATGGAATTGAAGAAACAGAAGGCACAGTAACTGTCTGCGTACCGCATGATGTCAGAAAAGGCACATGTGATTGTGTTGATGACGGACAGAACTATAATGCAACAATCATAAACTAGAAACCAAAATTATTTTTTATTTTTTTATTATTTCTCTTTACTCTTCTCTAATTCATCTTCAAGATTAACCAGAAATTGCTCCCAATCTTCTTTCTTTATGCATGCTCCGCATGCATGCTCATGACCACCGCCATAGCCTTCAATACCAAAAAGAGCTTTTGCTAGAATCCCAGCAAGATTAATATCTGCTGGCGACCTCAATGACGACTTCATATCACCATCCTGTTCCCTTGTGATAATGATTATATTATTTGGATTCCTGTAAAGAAGCTCGTTTGAAAGTTCCCCTGTAAAGCTCATTCTGCCTGCTACATAATCCAGCACAAGAATCTTCTTCTTTGTCTTCTTTTGCTTAGCTATTTCTTTCACTGCATATGCAAGAACTGATTTATATTCTTTATTTATATTTTCAAAATACTTGTATATATATTTACCTTTGGGTGAAGTCTGGTCCAAAATTTCATAAGGGCTTTCAATCCTGGTCAAGATCTTTGCGCATTTCAATGCCTCGCTTATCCTGCCTTTGAGCATAAATCCAAAAATCCTCGTAAGAGTGCCTAGCTTAGAATCAAACAAAGCTACCTGAGGCATTTTTACTTTTTTTGAAAGCAGACCAGGATATGCTTCACAGAACTCATCTTTAAAATCAGGCATATACCAATCGCCTATGCAACCAACCATGGCTATCCAAAGATCTTCCCGAACAACCTGGTAGCATAGGTAAGAAGCAGGAATATTTGCCTGGGCATCAGCCACTCTTGGATTAAAATATTTGACTTTATCCCTTTCAAGCGGGTCATGATGATCTATCCAGATGACTGGTACATGCACCTTATCAATAAACTCCTGATCAACAATAGCTACATCAAGGATGAATATTTTATCTGGCTGATATTCTTCAACCTTTCTCAGGAACTTTTCATCAATCCTTGGACGCGCATTGACAACGACTCCTTTACCCTCCTTCACATACTTATACAGCAACAGGAATGAACATAATCCATCCTGATCGCCATGAAAAAAATATAGCGGTCGCTTGCAGTTATCAAGTTCATCTCTTATTTTTGCTATCTGCTTTTCTGTTAGTCCCATCTCTTATACCTTTTACTTTTTAAACTAATCTGGGAGCATATATAAGTTTTTGTATAAATAATGATTCTGATAAGAGGGTTACTATTTAGAGAGCGTAACAGTCCTAACATTTATATAGTTGCTTAGATTCTTGTTTAAAACATCATATATATTTAAATATAGTGAGGTAATGGACAATGGCTCATGGATATTTAAGTGATAAAGTGATTTCAGTTGCTGCTTCACTTATTAGAAAAAAAAAGGAAAATATAGCTAATAGGATAATATCAGATTATCATAATCATTTAAAACAATTTGAGAATGTATCCCCTGAAGAAAGAGAAAAAGATCTGAATGATTATTATGATGCCTATGTAAAATTATATAATAATATAGAATGATAATCCATTAATTATTTAAAACCCCACATTCTCTTAAATTCTATGGAATCCAATTCTAACTGCATCACCTGCAAGGGAAAGGACCCTCAAAGATATTGCGGCAGGATGTATTGCCCTATATTTGCAAAAGCAGAATCTATATTCAAGGTAAATGAAAAACTGACAAAAAAGGACTTCTTTGGAGAATCACCCTCTCCTTTTGTTGGGAGATATGGTTATCCATGCGTGAATGTTGGCATATTAAGCCCTGCAACCCATGACAACCAGGGTGGAAGTGAAGATATATGGCAGTATGATGCTCCAAGATACTGGGCAGCATCTGATTATTCAATTCCTAAAATAATAGATTTCAGGAGTTCATTGATTAATTCCCGCTTTAGGGCAGGAGTCATGGAGACAAACAAGCTTGTTGAAATAAGCCAGGAGATAGGCATGGCATCCAGACCTGTAGAAGTGGAGATCAATCTTGAGCAGAAGCCGCAGTTCAGGATAAATAATGAAGCATACCTTGCTCCTACTGGACCAAATGCAAAGCTTGTAAAAGCAGAGATAACATCCAACCCAAGAATCGATACAAGAGTTGACAAGATAGTAAGCGATACTGATTTTAAGTCTCATGATGCGATGATATCATTATACAAAAAAGGATTTGATGAGAACTTTGTCTCAAAAATACTTTCTGTAGGCAATCTGGGGCTGAAAGGCAAAAGAAAGCTTGTGCCTACAAGATGGTCTATCACAGCTGCTGATGACACCCTGGGCAAAGAAATCATAGCCAGACTCAGAGATCATAAGCACAGTGATTATCTTAGTTTCTTTGGCAGCTATCTTGGGAATTATTACCTTGTGCTATGTTTCTCAGACTGCTGGAGCTACGAGCTTTTTGAGACATACATGCCTCACGCTTCCTGGAATCAGACTGAAGAACTACAGTACTGCACAGATTATGAGCCTTATACTGGAAGAAGTCAGTATGCTTATAACTGCGCAGGAGGATATTATGCAGCAAGACTGCCTATTGCTGAAAAACTTGACAGCATGAAAAGACAGGCAGCTATGCTCGTGATAAGAGTAATCACTGGTGAATATGCTGCACCCTTAGGTGTATGGGTATGCAGAGAGGCTGCAAGAAAGGCAGTTGAGGCAAATCCTATTGAATTTGCTTCAAAAGAACTTATGATGGTCTATGCAAAAAACCTGCTAAAAAAGAAATTTGGAGTTGATGCAGACATCTTATTTAAAAAAAGCATGATTATTGATAAACTTACAAAACAGGTCAAAATAACCCAATTTTTGGGATAAATTTATAAACTCATGTATCAAAACAATGTCTGGAACCCATAAGAAAGTAAAAATAGTGAAGTAAAATAAAGTAAATTTTTATGAACATGAGGTGAAATACAAATGGCAGAAGGAAGATGCATGAAATGCAAAAAACAAATTGAAATTAAAGATCCGGAAGAAGTAATTATGAAAAATGGTATGAAAGCTGTCAAAGGCACATGTCCTGATTGCGGAACCAAAGTATTCAGAATTATCGGAAAAGCTTAAATTTTATTTTTTTCTTTTTTTTTACCACAACTTTTAAAAACATCCTGATTTCTAATATTCTTATGATTGCTGAAACAAAAAAAGAACTGCCTCTCTCAGTTGTAATTTCTGCTTTGATAGTCGATAACAGGCTGCTTCTTATCAAGAGGATAAAAGGAGATTATGTTGGCTATTGGGGGTTGCCAGGAGGAAAAGTAGAAAAGGATGAGCATCTGTCAGATGCAGCTATTAGGGAGATATATGAAGAATCAGGCATAGAATCAGAATTCAGTGATCATCTTGGATTTGTTTCCGAGCATCTTATTGAGAATGGAGATATACTCAAGCACTTTCTGCTGCATATCTGCGAATTAGTTCCTAAGACAACAGAAATCAAACAAGGAATAGAAGGAAATCTTAAATGGTTCAACATGAATCAACTGGAAGATATGAAAGAGAGCATAATACCAAGTGATTATCTTATGATTGAGAACATGATAAAAGAAAGAAAATCAAACTACTACAATTGCGTTCTTGAGAAGATAGGGGATAAGCATGTGCTAAAAAGATTTGAATAGTAAAAATAAAAGATGGCTCCAGTGAGCCAATCCCTTTTTATATTTCGACGGTGTGATGAATAAATGGCATTAAAAACTCTCACAACATAACACTATCAGATTTAACTACTAACCTCTATGAATACATATAAATATGTTTGGTTGATTCCTGAAATAATTTACATGAAATTTATTGATGATTTTACAAATCATAAACAGTAAACCTTTCTGGCAGCAACTGAGCAAGAGTACTCCTCCTAATTTTACCTTCAGGATTTGCAGCAATAATCTCTAAATAACCTTTTCCACCATTATCAAATTCTGCCAAATCTTGAAGACATTGACCACAGGGAAAAGCTGGAATTGGATCATTTGTTACAACTGCTATTGCTATAAACTGACGCTCACCAGCCATAACAGCACAGTCCAGTGCCAATTTCTCAGCATGTGTGGCTCTATAAACCATACCCTCTATATTTGCCCCATCATAAACCTTACTGCTTGAAGCCAGCAAAGCAGCTCCAACTTTATACCCTGAATAAGGTGCATAAGCCTTTTGCATATTAGCGCTTGCTTGTTCAATCAAACTTTTTTCAAATATTTCCATTAAAAATATGAATTAATTAATTATTTTTAAAATTATCTATTGCAATAAGATTATCGATAATCCCAATGCTATTATTGAACATTCTCCCGAAGATTATTTAATTAGACTGCGCAAATTAATTCAGAATTTGGCAAAGACTCAGAAATACGTTCCATTATAATTGGATTTTTTTCAATTATTTTATTCCTAACTATTACTTGAAATTTTAATCTTACTTCTATCCTTCCTTCATTTACAATAGCACTAAATTCCCAATGAGGTATTTTTAATAATATATTTTTATTTAAATTTAGAAATTTTGATGCTTCAAATATCTGAATGCCAACAATAAAACCTTCTTTATCAATATCTAATATCATATTTTCTAATTCAATTGATTTAAGATAATCTCTTTCTGAAACTTTGAAATATAATATGTCATATTTATAATCATATCAAATTCGCCTTTCCCAATTAATGATTTCTTTTTCATCTTAAATTTTAGGAATTTTATCCTTATCCAATATACAAAATGTTACCACATTAATTTGATTGGGTTGGATCTCCAACATTATCATATTTGTAAAATACTGCATAAAGGCGGTTATATTGAATCCCTACTAATTTAGGTATTTCTCTTAATATAAATTCTCTAATTACTTTTTCTTTAAAAATCTTTCTCTCTTTTTCTTTTAAACGGAAAAAAGTATGTTTAGTAGTCTTAATTTTTTCTTCATTAAGATTATTAATTATAGCCAAGTAATCCTCAATTTCAATTTTACGTTCAATCCTATGACCTTTTATCATTATTATTTTTAATAAAGATAGACTTTAAATAATTTATGAATAATCTTCACATAAACCTATTCTCCATCTGATCTATTGCAATAAGATTATCGATAATCTCAAGAGGCGCAAGACCATTATCAAGCCTTTTCCTAAATTCTTTAAAACCATGCAGATGGACTTTTGCCCATTCTGGAATTGATGATCTGCTTCTGGCTATTGTAATGCATTCTGCAAGATTTTCTATATTATTCTCGACAATAGTCTTGACCCATGCTTCTGTGAACGCATATGCCTTTGCTTCTTCAAGTTCAGGGTTTGCAAGCTGAACAGAAGATGCATGACCTAATTCATGACCCAGTGTAAGTATCATCTCATCAAGTTTGCCTTCCTTGACAAATATTCTTCCATTGCCATAGAATCCCTGCAATGCTTCGTCTGCTTTATTGCCTGATTTTTCATATTCCATATAAAGCTCCCTTGCAGGCACTATATTAATCTCAATATGAGGCAACTCATCGCCAGTAACATCCCTATATATTCTCTCTACTATTTCTTTTACTTCTTCAAAACCTCCAACCCATCTTGTTTGAGGTCTGCCTGGCCTGAGAAAATCATTTGGCATGAAGATAATCTTTGGATAATTTGAATGTGACATATGATAAGATGAAGAAGTATTTGCTGCTGCATTAAGATATCCATCAAATGGCATATATCTCTGCAAATTATGCTGCTGTGATGCTCTGCTGTCAAACATCATATCAATTTGATTATTTTTATGCATAGGTCCAGAACCTGATGGAGCATGATAAGATATGCCTCCTATGTATGTCATCCCAGACCCACCAGACCGATATATTACGCTGTCTTTAATAGGATTACTTATTCCAATCTTAGATATAGGACTGCTATAGATTGAAGGGCTATGACTATATGAAGCTCTTCCTTGAGAATATCCTCCTCCTCCCATGCCTGAATATGTCATAATCAGATATAAGTACAAGAGTATATATAAATGTTATTCCAAATAATATAGAATCAAGGGATTTAAGAATTATACATCAACTATAAACTCTCAACTGCAGCAAGCTGAGGATTATTTACTCTGGGAGGTATAAAATTTGAGATATACTTCTTCATCTGCTTAGCAATCCAGGGGCATAGCTCTTCTGCCATTGGGATATAATAATCCTTACAATCATCAACCTTTCTCATTATTCCTTCTGAACTTAGGCATTCAAGTGTTGTTATATTATCTAAGGTATCGCATAATTTTATCATCCTGATATTTTCAGGAGCAAAGCTTAATCTCCTTTTATATTCCTCTCTGTCAACATTCCTTGTCAGGAGATAGACTCCATCTGCGATGTTTCTACCAAAGACACTTTTTATTCTATTGTAAGTCAAAGAAGTATCCTCTATAGTATCATGCAGCCATGCGATAGCCAATGAATCCTCATCTTCCACCCCGAATTGCTTCATGTAATTAACTACATTTTCAGGATGAACAATGTAAGGCAATTCAGAATTTCTCCTAAACTGCCCTTTATGATACATCCCTGCGTAGTGTTTTGCTATTTTTTCAATCATTTTGCTTCCTTATTCCATATCATCAATTATAGCTTCAATACCCTCTGCTTCTACTGAAATCTGTGCGTATCTTGCTTTAATCCTCTCAACAACAGAATTGCTGATTTTCTCCAGAAAACTTTCTTTTACATGATAAAAGATCAAAGGTTGTTTTCCAATATCAAATCCATATACAAATGCTGGATGAGCTTTGTTTGTGCCCCCTGTTTTGTTTTCATCAGAAATATCAGATATCCTTGCATAAGAGCCTTCAGCAATTTCATCGTATTCTCGAGAAGATTCATCTCCTCCAGGAACAACTCTTGTTATGTGCCTGCTGGTCATCACCCATCCACCTAGCTTGTATCTTGGCTCTTTTGGAGCAGCGCACTTTTTTGCCTCCTCAATTGATGCATATTTCTCTTTGCAAACTGGGCATTCATATCCAATAGTCTCAGATACTATTTTCCTTATCTTTTGTTTATCTACCATTTTTACCTCTTAACGATGTTTTTCCTGATTCTCATTTTTCAGCCTATGCATACTACCGCAATAAAGCCGCATCCCGCAGTCACTCTCTGCCATTTCATCATATAGTTCCTTAGGCACACTAATATTATAAGGTTCTCCTGCTGGGCGTTCATATTCATTTGGCACAGAATCAGGCATGCTATCCCAATAGTGGCTAATGTAAGCTCTGCAATCTTCTATTGTCTTATGCAGAGAGCAGCCATCAGGTCTTGTTCCCCATCCTCTTTCTAACTCTATCCAGTCCTGCCTTATTGTAAGGCGTTGTTCAAGGGTTTCTGTTTTGTTTTCCATGTGCTTCACCTCAATAATAAGTAGTCATCTCAGATATAACTAATTTAAATTAAAACTCATTATATGTAATATGATAAACTACAACAACGAAAGATTTAAATAATCTGAAGCTCATCACATTAATATGGAAAAGAAACTGACTGCGCAAGGACCAAGAGACAGAAAATCATATACAGTCACGCTGCCGATAGAATGGATCAAGATGCAGGAGCTTGATAAGACAAAATCAGTTGAGCTTGATATTATAGGCAACAAAGTCATAATTTCACAGCATAAAGAAAAAGAACAGATGGTCATAATCAATGGGCGCGATTATCCCACCAGCATGATTAAAGTCCTTCAGGGCTTGTACAGGGCAGGAGTAAATGAGGTCAGGCTGAATCTTGCAGACAATAGCATGGTAGAAGAGATATTGGATATAATCGAGAAAAAACTGATTGGCTATGAGATTATTGAGCAGAAAAAAGATTATCTGATAATAAAAGACATAACAAAAGAATCTGAAGAGGATTTTAAGATTGTTTTCAGGAGAATCTTTCTATTGCTTCTTGAGCTTTCAGAAAGCGATGACATTGTTCAGATAAAGACTCTTGACAGGAACATAAAGAAACTAATTAATTATTGCCAAAGGATTCTTATGAAAAAAGGGCATGTTGAATTCACAAAGACTCCACTATATTATCTTATACTAGACAGACTGGAGAAGCTCAAGGATGAATTCAATTGGCTGCTGCAGATTACTGCGCCAAATAAAAAAGAATATCCAGAATTGAAAGAGATAAATATCCTTCTAAGAAAGGCATATGAATTGTTCTATAAATATGACGCAAAAAGGTACGGTGGATATGAATACAGGACATTCCAGTTAAAGAATAAGATTAAATTAGATGTGAAAGTTGAACCTGCGGTGATTCATCTTCATAACCTTGCAAGGATTCTTAATTCATTATATGGAGATATATTCACATTACGGTTTGATGAGTGAAATGAACTTTCAATAACAATTATATACTCTTTCCCATTCTACCCTATTATGAATCATTTCAGGATAGGAAAAGTAACAATACAAAATCAATTAGTCCTTGCTCCAATGGATGGAATCAACTGCGCTGCTTTCAGGCTTTTATGCAAGGAGCATGGAACTGGGCTGATCTATACTGCAATGGTTGATTGCGATAAATTTATAGATATGCTAAAAGCTAACAAAGGAAATGAAAAACAGACAATCAGGCAGGTAATCAATCCTCAACTAGAAGAAAGACCTCTTACTATCCAGATTGTAGGCTCTGATAAAGAAAATCTCAGCCAGACAGCATCAATCCTTTCAAAAGCAGCAGACATAATAGATTTCAACCTCGGCTGCTGCGAAGGAGATATACTTGGGAAAAAGGCAGGAGCATATTTTATGAAGCATCCTGATATGCTTTCAAAAACCATCCCATATATTCTTGACAATTCAAAAGTTCCAGTCACATGCAAGTTGCGTTCAGGATGGGATGAGAATTCGATAAATGCTGTTGAAATTGCAAAGATGCTTGAAGCCATTGGAGTCAAAGGGCTTGCTGTGCATCCAAGGACCAGAAAACAAGGGTATAAGGGAAGAGCAGATTGGAAAATAATAAAGAACATAAAACAAAATGTTGAAATTCCTGTTATTGGAAATGGTGATGTTACAAAACCCCATCAGGCAGTAACAATGCTTGGTCAGACCAAATGCGATGCTGTAATGGTCGGCAGGGCTGCTATAGGCAATCCTTTCATATTCAGCAGCATATTGAAATTGATAGAAACCGGAGAGCAACAAGATGAGCCTTCCCCTCAAGAAAGGCATAACTGCTTTGTGAAATTCCTTGAATTATACAAGCAGAAAGAAGCAAAATCAAGATTTTCTGAAATAATTGACCATGCATGCTGGTTTGCCAAAGGAATGAAAGACAGTTCCAATCTTAAGAAAAGACTCAGGCAATGCAAGACAGAAAATCATCTGCAGAAGGTTTGGTATTCTTCTGTCTATCCTGATTATTCCTATTTCGCATAAGAGGATTAAATGCTTATTATACTCAGAAGGATACCCAACATTTATGTTGGGGAGGAGTTCATTTTGCTTTTACTAGATAGACTTCAGAAAATAATGGGATGGTAATATCTAACTGAGCACCTGGTTGAGCAACATTCCCATAACGTTGGAAATGCAATTTCCAAGTATTATCATTTTCTGTTGTTATTTCCATGATAGACTTACCTGGTCGTTTGGTATTATCTGGAGTAAATATAGCATAAGTATTATCCTCATCAGAAACTGATAACAGACCATAAGAAGGACGTCCAATCATTGCATTGGTTATTTGAGTTACAAAACTATCAATACCAAATGAATACACATAATTCAATGTCACGTCTCCAAGAATGATAACTCTGTCAAGTGTTCCAAAGCGTTTTGTATCTACTAACATATCATCAAGAAATCCTTTTAATTCAGTAGTGATAGAATTTACTGAAACTTGTTTAATTGAATCTATTCTTTGTTCAACAAGATTCGCCCCAAATCCAAATAATTTCTCTAATAGTTGATAATGAACCATAAAGATAAAAAATGATATATATTTATAAATCTTTTTATTTCGTAACTACTATGCAAGGGTTAACCCTTAATTAAGTCCAATTCGAGTTTTTCGAATAAATAGTAGAGTATATATATCTAGAACGAAAATAGGTAGGTAAACACATCTAATAACCCAGGAAGGTGATAGACATGCTTACCTATAGAAAGAGAAGAGACGTCATGCTTAAAA
>JAYEPB010000056.1:0-3645 GCA_034723595.1 Nanobdellota archaeon | reverse complement strand
TAATCACCTCATTTATACTCTTTTTATAGACGAGAAAGTATATAAATCTTTCTATTTCTCGTCGAGAGATATAATCCTAAAATTAGTAATTGTGAGACAGCCTGTTGCGGCGATTGGGTTTTTGATTCTTCTTCCACTTTTTCAACTTCTTTAGTTTTAAGTGTAATTTACCCCTTTGAAAATTCTTCTGCTTTTTTTGTTGATTGCTTAATTGTATTCTCAATATCTTCCAGGTCAGGATGTCTTATTATTCTATGTGAATCCATGACTCTCTTGATGGTCTTTTGAATATCAATTAATCTGCATTTCCTATCAAGAAACTGCTGCACTATGTAATCATTTGCAGCATTCATTGCTGCTGGCATTGTGCCTAATATCCTGGCTGCTTCATACGCATATTTTAAGCAGGGAAATCTTCCTGTGTCAGGCTTGCTAAATGTTAAGTTCTTTGAAAAATCAAATCTTTTAATCGGGCAAGCCCATCGTTCAGGGTATGATAATGCATATTGTATCGGAATCTTCATGTCAGGGTTGGATAACTGCCCTATAATGCTTCCGTCAGAATACTCAATCATTGAATGGATTATGCTTTCTGGGTGGATTACAACATCGATTCTTTCTGCAGGAATATCATACAGCCACATTGCCTCAATGACTTCAAAGCCCTTATTAATAAGTGTAGCAGAATCAATAGTGATCTTCTTGCCCATATTCCATGTCTTATGGCCTAACGCTTCTTCTACAGTCACATGCTTCAGCTCATCCTTGGTTTTATCGCGCAATGCTCCTCCTGAACAAGTAATGATAAGCTTATGGATATTTTCTTTTTTTTCTCCATTAAGGCACTGGAACAATGCTGAATGTTCTGAATCAATGGGCATTAGCGCAACATTATGCTGCTTTACTTTATTCATCACAATCTGTCCAGCAGCAACTAGTGTTTCTTTATTAGCAAGAGCAATTGTTTTCTTATGCCTGATTGCTTCTAATGTTGCCTGTATTCCTGACAAGCTTACTAATGAATTAACAAAGGTATCATATTCCTGCAATGCTGCAATCTTTAACAAAGCATTTTTTCCCTTGAATACATGGATATCAACCTGCTTTTGCAGTTCTTCTGCTTTTTCTTCATCAGCAACACCCACAACCGAAGGTTTATATTTCTCTATCTGCTGCTTCAGGAGTTCAATATTGCTATTTGCAGTTAATGCAATCACCTTTAGCTTATCAGGATATTTATCAACAATCTCCAATATTTGTGTTCCAATGTTACCTGTGCTTCCAAGGATTGCTATATTTTTCATTATACCCTCAATATCAGTATCCTCTACCAAAAAGCATCATAAAGATTGTCCAGAGCATATTGCTAAATCTTAATGGCGGTGACACAATCTTTACCTTGCCTCCAATCACTGCCTTTTTTATGCTTTTGAAATCCTTTTCAGCATCAACAAACGAATAAGTATTTCCAAAGCATTTAAGAATATGAGTATCAGATTGGGCAATCAGTGTCTTTGAAAATTTTTCTGCGGCAGCCTTTGCTTTTCTATTGAAATTTATCCACTTTGTATGAAAATAAGAATACTCAACAGCATCAAATATATCAATATTCTGAATAAGTTTTTTACTCAGGCAATTTGGCAAGACAAAATAAGGATGCGGCGCTATTACAAGAATATCCTTTTGTGATTTTAATTTCCGCAGGTCATCAAACGTCTTGATTTCATCAACATCTCTCTGAGTGATATTCAATACAATTACATGCCTACCATTGATTGTTATCTCAGAACCAGGGATTAAGAGAATACCCTTACTTTCAGCATAATCTGCCAGTTCTTTTGCATAAGTGCATGCATTATGATTAGTGATAGATATAGCATCAAAGCTTAAGTCTGAGGCTTTGTCTATCAGCTCCTCATCAGTATAGCTAAGTTTATCTAAAGGATCACTGCCAGTATGTATATGAAAATCAACTTTTAACATAAGAGATAGAATACAGGACTAGGTATTTATAACTTACTAAAATCTTCAGAAAAAAATAATTATAAATGCTTATTGATCTTCTGATATAAGCACAGCATTTACCACACTTTCCTGACCAGGCCTTGAAGTGACTACTGCTTTTCCTGCCTCAGTCTCCATCACAGTTCCTTTTGTTATGATATTTCGCCTGACAAAGTTCCTGTTTGCAGGATTATCAACAATATTAAGAATCTTCACTTTCTTGTACTTATTTGCTTTCTTGTCAAAAACATTAGCCATATCTGCATAAATCAGCCTTTTCTTACTATTTCCGCCTCTGGATTTTACCAGTTTAACCTTTGTTTCTGCAAGTTTTGTAAGAGTAGGAATATTTCCTTTCTGGCTAAGCCTTTTCTGCTCTGCCTTGATATATCTTCCACCACTTACTTTTCTTTTTGACCTTTTCTGATTTACTACCATTTTATATGAGAGAGTCGAAATGGGTTTTTAAATGTTTGGGTTTTGATTTTTAGCCTCTTTTGAAAATATAGATTATATCATTTAGAGAATACCACTCATCAAAGTTTTGCGAAGCAAAACTTTGATTCACATAGCCAGATAAAAATCAAACAAGGCATTGTTTTCATCAAACCCTGCTTCATTAAATATATTGAATCTCAGAAACATACTGACATGCTGCTTATCTAAAACACCGCCATCCATCACTCGCTGCATTCTTCCTCTTTTTTTTCAAAAAATCGATTTAGATTAGTATTTTTCTTTATTGTATTGTAACTAATTGGTTTTACATCATCTGCTTTCATCACACCATCGCCTCTTTTTTCGTTCTTATTGTCCAAACTTTCCTCTACTATCTATATTCACATCAACCCAGAGGATCCAAATCCGCCTTCTCCCCTATGGCTGTCATCAAGATCATCAACTTCAACTATGCTCATGACTGGAACTTCTTCAATCTTCATCTGAGCTATTCTCATGCCTTTTTCTACAACAAAATCAGCACTGCCATGATTTCGCATCACAATACCAATTTCTCCTCTATATCCAGCATCAATTACACCTGCTGAAGTCTCAAGACCATGCTTTGCGGCAAGCCCGCTCCTATCTTTGATTATCCCCCTGAATCCTTTAGGAATAACCATAGCCAAGCCTGTCTTAATCAGCTTCATTTCCCCTGGGGCAATAATCATATCTTCTCTTGATCTCATGTCAAAAGCTGCATCACCCTCATAAGCAAAAGAAGGCAATTCTAAATCTTTGTCCAATCTTTTTATTTTTATTTCCAAATTTATCACTTAATAAAATTCAATTACTAACTTATATATAAAGAAGATTAATCTACAAAATATATGTTTCAAGTAGATATATTTCATATGGATATACCGTTACCAAGTGAATCACGAAGGTTATGGTCTTTAAAGTATAAACAAATATAAGAGTTTGCAAAAGAAAGAAAGGATTAAATTATTTCGTGAATTTACCCATCTGCATCAGCGATGTAAGATGATGCTGTATTACTTCGCCAGTATTTGAGTCAATCTTCAGATTCAATGTATTAAATGTAAGTGTGACAATAGTGACATTCCAGATCTGGCCTATGTCAATATTCTGGAGTATGAATATCTTTCTTGATGGTAGTTCATTTTTATACTTCTTTTCCCT
>JAYEPB010000055.1:0-3703 GCA_034723595.1 Nanobdellota archaeon | reverse complement strand
TAATTTGAAGAAGATATATAATAAGTTGAGAAAAAAAGTTGGAAAGAGCTTAGAAAAAACTATTAAAAAATTTGTTTTGCACTTGATTATTTCTATGTCTGGGAATCATAAGACAACCTGGCAAGCAAAGAAGGGATGTAATTAAAGGATACTATTCTGAGGAAGAGATGTGTAGACACCCAATATTTAAATACTCAAGCCAAAACCTATTAATCTATGAAAACATTAAATAAATTAATTCAATCTGCATATAGGACAACAAAAGAATGTATAGGGAAAAGACAAATAAAAAATCTCAGATTACACACCCATAATCTAATATTGCCCAATAACGATAATAAAAAACTGGAAATAATTGCAGGTTTTGATAGAATATCCCAAAATTTACAAGAACTTAAAGTAGAACTAACTGATTTTGATACTGAGAAACAATTTAATAAAGAAGAACTACAATCTCTTACAGGTTTTATTGGTAATCCAGACCATTTAAAACAGACAGGATTTAATTCTCTAGATTATCTTTTAGATCCTACATTTAAGTTAAATATTGTTAAAAATTATATAATTAAGAAAACTAAATTTGAATCAAAATATGATGAAGATAATGTTGTAAATTATGATGAATTTGGGGAAATATGGGGGATTAATCTAAGAAGTAGAAATCAAAAATTGACTTTACAAGCATTTAAGAACATTGATATTTCGAAAGTTCCAGAAGCTTATCAGTGGGCTGCTACTAAAGAGTTTTCACAATCTTTGTTTTTATCAAAAAAAAATAAAATAAATTATCTGAAAATATTATGTATTAATAATAATCTTAATCCGAATAAGGCTTTAGTGCGAAACAGATTTAGATTAGAACATAACATCAATAATTTATACAGAAGAAGTATGGAAATAACCCCTGAGCAGGTTGATGAAATAGAATCAAAAATAAATAGTTATAGGAAGACTGATTTGTCTCAGGCGCAGTTTTATGTGATGGGCGGAGAGGCCTTTATAGATAAATCTGACAGGTTTAATTCTCAAATTGCAAGGAAAAATAAACAAAATTCAGAAACATTATTTAAGAATATTCCAGCAGAAGGTCTTCTGGTGAAAGGTTATAGATAATCTCAAAAAGATATTTTTCATTTATTTGCTGCAATATCCTACCAGTGCTTTTTCTGCTAACATTTTTATACCCATCCAGATTCTTACTCAATATGGTATTGCAAAGAGTGCAAAAGATTCTTGCTCATGCAGGAGTTGCGTCAAGAAGAAAATGTGAGGATCTTATTGAAGATGCTAGAGTGAGTGTCAACAATAAAACAATCACAATAGGTGATAAGGCTGACCCTGATAAAGACATAATCAAAGTCAATGGGGAAAAGATAAGGCTTGAAAGAAAGAGATATATCGTGCTTAACAAGCCAAGATGCTATGTGACAACATCGTATGACCCTGCTGGAAGAAAAACTGTGCTTGACCTTATAGATGTCAAAGAAAGGATATTTCCTGTCGGCAGGCTTGACCTCTACAGCGCAGGTGTTTTGATTCTGACAAATGACGGTGATTTTGCAAACAAGATCATGCATCCAAGATACGAGCATACAAAGACTTATGACGCTGTGCTTGACAGCCCTTTTACAAATGATGATTTTGCAAGGCTTAAGAAGGGGATAATGATTGATGGAAGGAAAGTTGTGCCTGACAGCGTATTTGTGAGCAAGAATGATAAGAAATATGTAACACTTTCAATCCATGAAGGCAGGCACAAGATTGTGAAAAGACTGTTGAAAGAACTTGGATATTATGTAACCAGACTTAAGAGAACAAGCATAGGAAAGATAACACTAAAGGATCTTCCTTCAGGAGAGTGGAGGGAGTTGAGTAAGGGAGAGATTGAGTCGTTTATATGAAAATTTGCGCTGCAAATTTTTATGTGATGGCATTGGGAAATAGAAATTCTCATTAATTCTGTTATTTGCTAAAACATCCAACCAAAAATTTATTAAGGCATTTTTGGTAAAATATATATACCACCTAGTCTTAAATACAGCTTAAATGGTATATGACATAGTAATAGGCAGGAGCGCTGAAGACAGGAAGAAGTTAGGCACAAAAGGCGCAGTGCATATAGGCAAGCATTATGTCAAGATGGGCCAGGTTACTTCATTATCTAATGATGTCTATATGGATGTCACAAGAAGCCATGTTGTGTTTATATGCGGCAAAAGAGGTTCTGGAAAATGTGTCCATGGAGATACTCTTATTTCTTTAGGCAATGGCAAGGAAATAAAGATAAAAGACCTTGAAAAAGATGATTCTGAGATACTGGCTTTAGACGGAAATTTAAAGATTAAAAAATCTGCAAAAAGCGAATTCTTCAAAAGAAAAGTCGATAAGATTATTTGCATGAAATTAAGAAGTGGAAAAGAGATAAAACTTACTCCTGAACATCCTTTGCTCACAATTGGAGGATGGATGCCAGTTGAATCTTTATCTATAGGCTCAAGGATAGCAGTTCCGCGAATAACTACTAATTTTGGAGAAGATGATTTGCCAGAAAATCAAGTTAAATTGATTGCATATCTTATTGCAGAAGGGCACATAGCAAAGAGTTATATCCTGTTCAGCAACAAGGATAAGCAGATAGTTGAGGATTTTAAAAAGGCAGTATCTGATTTTGATTCTTCCTTAGAGATCAAGCGCCATTCAGATGATTCCTGCTTCAGGATTGTGGATACAAGCCTCAGAAGAAAAGTACACAACTGCAAGAGGGATTCTCTGGGCAAGTTCACTAAAGGCAGCTGTTTTGACAAGAAATGTTCGCTAAGAAAATATCTGGAAGAACTCAAAATTTATGGCACAATGTCACTCACGAAATTTATTCCACCTGAAATCTTCAGGCTGCCAAGATCCAAATTAAGCTTATTCCTAAATAGGCTGTTTAGCTACGATGGCACAATATATTATAATAATAGGACTTGGAAGGCTGGTTATTCCTCATCATCAAAGAAGCTGATTTTTCAGGTTCAAAGTCTGCTGTTGAAATTTGGCATACTTTCCAAAATAAGAAATAAAGAGATAAATGGATTTAAGAGTTTTGAATTAGAATTATATGGAGAGCAGGTATATTCATTCATAAATGAGATTGGATTTTTTGGAGAAAAGCAGATAAAGCAAAAAAAGGCGCTGCTTGAGATTCCATCTTTCAATCCAAATGTTGATACAATACCTAAAGAGATTTGGGATTTATATAGACCAGAGAATTGGGCAGAAGTTGGCAGAGCAATGGGATACTCAACACCAAAAGGAATCAGAAGTTCAATAAATTACAGCCCTTCAAGGAATAAATTATTGCAGATTGCTTTAGTTGACCAAAATGCAGAAATGGAAAAACTTGCATGTTCAGATATATTCTGGGATGAGATAGTAAGAATAGAGGAGATAACAGGAGAGCATACAGTCTATGACCTTTCTGTACCAGAGAATCATAATTTTGTTGCAAATGGAATAATTGTCCATAACAGCTATACAATGGGAGCAATAGCAGAAGGCATAGCAGACCTTCCTGAAGAAATCAACCAGAACATATCAGTCATCATGCTTGATACGATGGGAATATATTGGACAATGAAGTACCCAAATGAGAAAGACAAGGAACTTCTTGGGCAGTGGGGCATGAAAGGCAGAGGTCTTAATGTCCAGATATTCACCC
>JAYEPB010000054.1:0-3764 GCA_034723595.1 Nanobdellota archaeon | reverse complement strand
TCTCAACTGTTGCAGGAAATGTTTCATTAGAACAACTTGAAGACAACGATGACTACGAAGAAGGCATTACAAGGTATGGAACAAAAGTTGTCCTATACGACCCATCAGGCACAGACGAAGCTGAAGAGCTTACTCTAGAATACCCACTTGCACAAGTAGGTGCTCAGGTATTTGTAACTTCTGGTAATGTAGCATCAACAACAGTTGGATCTGGTGGAGCAGTTGAGTCTGTTACACTTGAAGCAATTGAAGTTGGATCTGCTGTTCTTGCAAGCGAAGTAGCTAATGTGGCTGGACAGAACCTGATGATGGTTGGCGGTCCGTGTGCTAACGAAGCAGCAAGGAAAGTCATGGGCGTTACAATGGATAATTGCGCAGAAGGGTTTGCACCTGGAAAGGCAATCTTGAAGTTGTACGACACTGGTGCAGGAAATGTAGCTCTTCTTATTGCAGGTGACCAGCCAATGGACACCAGAGCAGCAGCAAGAGTTCTTGCAAACTATGACAGCTATGACTTAAGCGGTGATGAAGTATCAATCACCTACACAAGTCTTGCAGACATAACAGTAAGTGAAGTTGTTTAAGGCTAATTAAATTTTTTTCTTTTTTTTCTTTTTCTATCATTTTCTGATTGTGGATAGATTTGTTTTTCTTCTTCCGTTATCATCGGAAAACTTGCGGATTTTTGTTAGTAATGCCTATAAAGGACATTAAAATCTGAGTTATGATGGCACAAAAAGAGTTAATAACTAATGAAAATTATTCTTCTTTGCTTAAAGATATAAAATCAATCATGCAAAAAGGATTGGTTAAAGCTTACAAGGCAGTTGACAATATTAAGGTGCAGACATATTGGCAGGTAGGCGAAAGGATAGTTAGAGAAGAAATAGATAATGATAGGGCTGATTATGGTCAAGAGATTATCAAAAAGATATCTATAGACCTGAAAATTCACGAAAGAACTTTGTATAGAATTTTAAAATTCTACAGAACTTACCCAATTTTGACAACAGTGTTGTCAGAATTAAGCTGGAGCCATTATCTGCTATTAATGGAAATTGACAATTTTGAACAAAGAAAATTTTACGAAATTCAATCAGTAAAAGAAAGCTGGAGTGTGAGAGAACTAAGTAAAAGGCTTAACAACAATGAATTTGAAAAAGCAAAGAAAAAAGGGGAAATCACAATTTCTTTGCCTATCCAATTACCCTCTCCAGAAGAAGTTTTCAAGGATAACTACAATTGGGATTTTATATCTTTGGACGAAAAACACAGTGAGAAGCAATTGGAAAATGCCTTGTTAGACAATATTCAAAAGGTATTACTTGAGTTTGGGGCAGGGTTTGCTTTTATGGCAAGACAACAAAAAGTCCTTATTAATAATCAATGGCATAATATTGACCTTCTATTTTACCATGTTTTGTTAAAATGTTACATCATCGTAGAGTTAAAAGCAAGAGAACTTAGGCAGGGAGATATTGAACAAGTTTAATGTTTCCCTATCAAAAAGGAAACATTTATATATTATTTCCTTTTCTACAGGTATATGGACAAAGAAAAAATAAAACGGCACTTAATTGATTTTCAGGAAAGAATTTTTTTGAATTTAAAAGAGAGGGATATTAAGCTTAAAGACTCCTCTAAGATTCAAGCAGTAATTGGGGCTAGAAGAGTAGGAAAAACATATTTATTTTTTAATAAAATAAGAGCATTGGAAGGAAAAGGAATCGGAAGAAAACAAATAATTTATCTTAATTTTGAAAATCCTGTTATAAATAATGTTTCCTACAAAGATATTAAGGATATTATTGAATTGCATTGGTCTCTTTTTCCAGAAACAATAAATAAAAAGTTATATCTTTTTATAGATGAGCCGCAATCAATAGATCAGTGGGAGCTTGCAGTAAGAGAACTTTATGATGATTATAATTGCAATATTTTTATAACTGGATCTTCTTCAAAATTATTGAGCAAGGAGATATCTACTACTCTTAGAGGCAGGTCCTTAACTACTGTATTACTGCCTTTATCATTCAAAGAATTTCTCAAATTTAAAAATTTTAATATAGTTGCAAATAAAATAAGCACAAAATCCAAGGCTCAACTCATGAATTATCTAAAAGAATTTCTCAAATTTGGCAGCTATCCTGAAATTGTCCCTGAAAATGATAAAAATGAGAAACTGAAAATTCTTAAGGACTATTTTGATTTAACTATATATAAAGATTTAATTGATAGATATAATATTAAGAATACATTAGTTATAAAATGGTTGATTAATTATTTAGTAAGCTCAATCGCTAAAGAATCAAGTTTAAATAAAATTTATCTTAATTTAAAATCTAAGGGAATAAAATTAAGCAAAAATACCTTGTATGAATATTTTAGTATGCTTGAGGATTCTTTTTTTATTTTTGCGCTTAGAAGATTTGAAGGTTCTATTAAATCAGATGGTTTGTCAATACCTAAAATTTATCTTAATGACATTGGATTCTTAAATTTATTCTCAGTTGAAGATTATGGGAAGCGGATGGAGAATATTGTTTTTTTGGAGATTATTAGAAAAAGAAATAACAACCCTTTGTTAGATGTTTCTTATTGGAAATCTTCTGATGGCAAGGAGGTCGATTTTATAGTTCGCGAAGGAAGAAAAGTAAAATCAGCAATCCAAGTATGTTATTCCTTTGCAGATGAATCGACAAAAAAGAGAGAGATAAATTCTTTATTATCCTGCCTTGATTATTTCAAATTGAATGAAGGGATGATAATCACAGAAGATTATGAAGATGTTCAAAAAATTGCCGGCAAAACAATTAAAATAATTCCTGTATGGAAATGGCTTTTTAAGTAATGGCAGTCCAAAATAAAAAAGAATTGAAAAAAATGGGTCCAGCATTATTAAGAAATATTATCAAAGGCGATTTGATTAAAGGTGATATTCCCGTGGAGGTAATTGCAAATGCCAGTATTTAGAAATAAAAATTGATTCAAGGGATAAATGCACCAGTGCAGCAGCAAGAGTTCTTTCAAACTATGGCAGTATGACCTAAGCGGTGATGAAGTATCAATCACCTACACAAGCCTTGCAGACATCACAGTAAGTGAAGTTGTCTAAGAAGCTTAAACAATTTTTTCTTTTTTCTGCATTCTTCATATTTTTTTGTTGTTTTCTATAGCTCATATCCTGATTAATGGTTTCATTTTTAAACCAAATATTAATAAATAGCTACCTCTGCTTTTAATTATCATGTAGGATATAGTTCTACCAGAAAACCAGCAGATGGAGAAAAAGATTTTGCATTGATATCTCAAAATGAGGATAAATTAAAGATGTATTCGACATTATTCAAAAAGGAATTTAGCAGTCCGGGTGATTCTGCTATTGTCAAGAATGATATAACTAAGCATAAGCAGGAGGAAGATAAGCTATTGCAGAAATCTCACTGTCATCTTGATTCGAAAGTCAATAAGCGAACATTGCAATATAAAAATGCTAATAAAAGAGGAACTGCAGGACTTAAAGCTGCTTATGATGAATTAAAATCATTAGAAGCGCAAAAAGATATCTTTATTTCCATCATAATACATGAACTGCAAACTCCCCTGACATCGATAAAAGGATTTTCGCAGCTGCTCATGGACAAAAGCGTTGCTGAAATAGATGATAAGACTCACCATTACCTTGAAATCATAAACAAAAATTCTGAAAGGATGTATCATCTTATAAGGGATCTAATAGATTCGACAAAGGTAAATCTGGGCCA
>JAYEPB010000053.1:0-15144 GCA_034723595.1 Nanobdellota archaeon | reverse complement strand
ATATCAGTCATCATGCTTGATACGATGGGAATATATTGGACAATGAAGTACCCAAATGAGAAAGACAAGGAACTTCTTGGGCAGTGGGGCATGAAAGGCAGAGGTCTTAATGTCCAGATATTCACCCCATATGGATATTATGACCAATTAAAGAAAAAGGGCGTTCCCACAGATTTCCCATTCTCAATACAGCCATCAGAACTTACGCCTTCTGACTGGTGCCTTACTTTTGGCATAGACATCAACAGTTCTCAGGGCGTATTCATAGACAGGATAATACATGAGCTGATGGAAAGCATAGGAAATTTCTCAATAGAAGATATAATCAAAACTGTTGAAAAAGACGAGAAAGTTGATCAGGTAACAAGGGACGGAGCAATAAACAGATTCCTTACAGCAAGAGGATGGGGGCTGTTCAGGAAAGAGGGCACAAAGATAGAGGATCTTGTCAAAGGCGGTCAGATAACTGTGCTTGATGTGAGCTGTTATGCAGTCACTCCTGGAGCTGAGCAGCTAAGGGCTCTTGTGATTGGGCTGGTTTCCCAGAAGCTGTTTGTGCAAAGGATGATTCAAAGAAAGGAAGAGGAATTCAAGGACATAAAAGCAAGGACTGAATATCTCACTGAAGAGGCAGAGAAAAAGAAGAAGATGCCTATGGTCTGGCTGGTTATAGATGAATGCCTGCCATATTCTTCAAAAGTTCAAACAGAAAAGGGTCAGAAAAAGATAGGGGATATTGTCAAGGAATTCTCAAAAGGAAAAAAATTGAATGTGATTGGCTATGATTCAAATACAAAAAAATATGGCATCTATCCAGTTACAAAATGTTATAAACGTCCGCAAAGACAACTCCTAAAATTCATAACTGAAACCGGACAATCAATTACATGCACTCCAGACCATAAAATATTATCAAGCAGAGGTTTCTGTGAAGCGCAAAATTCTAAAGATATTGCCCTTCCTCTATTAATGCCTTATATTGAGGACAAGAAGCCTGTTGAAGCAAGGCTATTTGGATCTATTTTGGGTGAGGGATGGCTTTCAACAAATGGGAAATCTATTGGATTCAGCGGTAAGGGAAATAATGATGACCTGGAAAAAATAAGATGCGATTTGGCTTATTTAGGATTCAAAAGCAGTTCTATATATTCGAGAAAGACAAAATCCAAGATACATCAGTCCAATGGCAAGATTAGGGATGTAAAAGGCACAAGCCATAGTATAACCTCAAGCACAAAAGCATATAATCATTTTAGGGAATTAGGGGCTCCTATAGGAACAAAAGTTTTAGTTCCCTCAAAAATCCCACCATGGATTATGAAAGGGTCAAAAGCAATAAAATGTGAGTTCCTGGCAGGTCTTATGGGAGCAGATGGCAGTATTATCAGTAGAAATATCAATATTCCAAGCGATTTTAATCCAATCAGGTTCTCCTTCAATAAGATTAAAAGTCTTGAAAATAATGCATTTGAATTTGCTGAACAACTGAAGAAGATTTATAAGGACATAGGAATAAAAGTCAGCAGCATTAAAAAGCGTTCTGGCAATATACGTAAAGATGGCAATGAAACAATAAAGATTCAAATGACAATCGCAAAAAGCCTTGATAATGTAATCGTTTATCTGGAAAACATTGGATATAGGTATTGTGAAAAGAAAGAGATTGAAGGAAAGAAATGGCTTGCCTATTTAAAACATAGAAATTATATAATAAAAGAAAGGAATAAGCTGAGGATTAAAGCTCTTAAGATTCATAAAGAACAAGGCATAGGAAAAATACGCATAGGAAGGATTTTAGGATTACCAGATTATGTCATTAGAGAATGGATATATTATAATGGAAAGGCAGGTATGCCAAAGAAATCTCTCTCATTCAGAGAATGGACTAAAAATAGGGTTTCTGGTGAGAATTTATTTGTTAAGATTATTAATAAAATAAAATCAAAAGAAGAAATAGTCTATGACCTTTCTGTAGGAAAAGTCCATAATTTTGTTGCAGATGGATTTGTGGTGCATAATTGCCATGAGTTTTTGCCCAACAAGGGAAAGACAACAGCCTCTCCTGCATTAATAACAATATTAAGAGAAGGAAGGCAGCCAGGCATCTGCCTGATACTGGCTACACAGCAGCCGGGGAAGATCCATACTGATGTTATGACCCAATCTGACATTGTCCTTGCGCACAGGCTTACAGCAAAGATTGATGTTGATTCGCTGGGCATGCTTATGCAAAGCTATATGAGGGAAGGTCTGGATACGCAGATAGACAATCTGCCAAGAGTCAAGGGAGCAGTTATAGCTTTTGATGACATGAATGAAAGGATGTACCCCTTAAAAATCCGCCCAAGGATAACATGGCATGGAGGAGAGGCCCCATCTGCAATGCCAAGAAAGAAAGAGCATAAATTTGGGTTATAAAAAAGTTTTCGCAGAAAACTTTTTTTGAATGGGTTTCGAAGGTGTGGGACTAAGATGCAATGAAAAGGGATAATTTAACTGGAAAAAGTAAAAGAAGCCTAGATAAAGCTTTATAAAGTTTTAACACACTAAATCAGGTTTTATTTGAAAGCAGTTCATAAGTTTATTTAAAAATAACAGCAAGTTAGGGTATAACATGCCAGCAAATGGAAAATAATATATAACTGTTGCTGGTAAAAAACTATAAAGTAAGAACAAGGTGAGAAAATGGTAATGAAAAAATTAATGGCAATGGTCGTGCTTGCAGTATTTCTGGTAAGTATGATTCCTGCAGCATTGGCTCAGGAAGATACAAATAGCGCAATGGTTGGCATAAGCAATACAGCAGTTGATGCTGAAGTGACAGATGATGAAGTGACTGAACCTCAAGTAGAACGTTTTGTAAGAGACAAGGTTAAGAAAGGTACAAGCATTGAAGTTTGCGCAGCAAAAGTAAAGGGCGTTTTTTCTGATGTAGATTTGGAAAGAGCAAGAGTCTTATGCAAAAGATTCCTTGAAAATCCTATTGCTATATCAGCAAAACCTAAACTGATAAGTGCTGAAAATACTATTATGAAAAGCGTTGCAGTGAGAAGGATACAGGAGATGAATAAAGAGGAATTCAGAGAAGAGAAAGAACTTCTCCTTGAAAAAGCAATTCAAAAATGTGATGAAACAGATGACCCAGAAACATGCCAACAAAAATTAAGGCTGAGAGTTGAACAGATACAAAAGATAGGAACAGCAGCTTTGACAAGAGTCCAGAATTTCGAGCAGAGAAAGCTTGAAAAGATTACAGAATTTAATAAGCTTCAGTTAGATAAGGATTTCAACAAATTCAAAGAGGAGAATGCTTTCAGGGCAAGGAAAATTGCTGAGACAAAAATCCAGCAAGCAAAAAAAGCTTATCTTGCTGCAAAAGAAAAATTTGTCAATGCAAGAAATAAAGCTGATGAAACAAAAGACAAGTTCAAGCTAGCTAAAGAGAAAGTGCTCAAGTGCAAGGGAGATGAAGGTGAAGAATGTGAAGGGATCCGGGCGCAGATAAATACCAAGGCAAAAGAGCATGTCATGAACATTGCAGATGTCATTCTTGAACATCTTAATAAAATCAAAAGCAGGGCAGAATCTAACGAGGATCTTAGCGAAGAAGAGGCTGAAGAGATAATTGCTGAGATTGATGGACACATTGCAGAGATTGAAGCTGCAAAAGAAACTATTGAGACATCAGAATCAAAAGAGGAGATAATTAAAGCTACAAAGGAGATAAAGAACAGCTGGCAGAGAATGAAGAAGAATGTTGAAGTGACTGTAGGAAAGCTTGTGAATGCAAGGATTGGAGGAATAATTGTCAAATCTGAACAGCTCCAGATAAAGCTTGAAAGGATTATGGAAAGGATTGCAGAGGAAGGCACTGATACTACAGAATTACAATCTCTTGTGGATGATTTCAACACCAGTATAGAGACAGCAAAAGAGAAGTATAAATTAGCAATTGAGAAGTTTACTAAAGCAAAAAATAATACAATAACTCCAGATACAGCATTAATAAGAGAGGGACAGGAGTTTATGAAGGCTGCTCATGCTGCTCTCCAGGATGCGCAAAAAACCCTGAGAGACATTGTGCATCTGATAAAGCAGGTTGGAGCTGAAGAAGAGCTTGAAGAGGATGAATCAGATGAAGCTGCTGCTGAAGTGGATGAAGAAGTTGTAGAAGAGGCTGAGGAAGAAGAGGAAGAATCTGAAGAAGAAGAGGAAACCGAAGATGAATCTGACGAAGAAGAAAGCGAAGAAGAGGTGGAAGAATGATAAAAGAATCAGCATGGTTAAAAGCTGTGTTTATCATAGCAGTTGCTGCAAATCTTCTTTTGCTTTGCGGCTGTGCAGCTAAACAAATTGAAGATACTGGAACAACTGAAGGAATAGATGAAGCATCAGGAGATACAGAAATAGCAGATGAAGTACCAGAAGGAGAATATGAGATAAGCACAGAGGATATAGAATATGATCTTGATCTCTCAGAGCTGGAAGGCATTGATGAAGAGCTTGAGGAGATAAGCTGGTAATTCCTTTATTTTTGTTTTTTATTTTTTTTTCCTTTTGTTTTCTTAATTTTCAAATAAATAATTTTATATAAACTCTTATTTTCTAAATTCATATGATACAATTAGATGGGTCTTACCATGAGGGGGGAGGACAAATTGTTAGGACAGCTCTTGCTCTTTCAACACTTACAGGCATGCCTTTTGAAGTCTGCGATATAAGGAAAGGCAGGCAGAAGCCAGGGCTGAAAAATCAGCATCTCTACTGCATAAAAGCTCTTGAGGAATTGTGCAATGCCAGGACTGAAGGCGCTGAATTAGGTTCATGCTATCTGAAATTTGAGCCTGGCAAGATTAGACCAAAGACACTCAATATTGATATAGGAACTGCAGGATCTATAACACTGATGCTGCAAGCGTTGATGTTGCCATCGCTGTTTGCTCCGGCGCCTTTAAGGATTAAGATAAAGGGCGGCACAGATGTAAAATGGGCTATGCCTTTTGATTTCTTTGATGGACTTTTCCTTGATTTTACAAGAGATTTCGCAGAAGTGGAAATGGATTTGCTCAAAAGAGGCTATTATCCAAAAGGTGGGGGCAAGGTTGATATAAAGATAAAGCCAAGATATGATTTTCAGTCATTCTCAACATTTGATGAATTTGTCCTGAAATTAAAGCAGGATATCAAACCGATTGATATGACTGTCAGAGGTAATCTTCAAAGAATAAGAGGGATATCGCATGCATCAAATATGCTTGAAAAAGCAGAGGTGGCTGCAAGACAGGCAAGGGCTGCAAAGCAAAAGTTAGGCTGTCTGAAAGTTCCAATTGATATCAAAGCAGAATACTGCGATACATTGTCTTCAGGATCAGGAATTACTCTTTTTGCTGAGTTTGAGGAAGGTAAGCTTGGAGCTGATGCGCTTGGAGAAAGAGGCAAAAGGTCAGAGGCTGTGGGAGAAGAGGCTGCTGAGAAGCTGATTTATGAGATTAGGTCTGGAGCAGCAGTTGACAAGCACCTTGCTGATAATCTTATCCCTATTCTTGCTTTGCTTGGCGGACAGATTAGGGTTTCTGAAATAACTGCCCATACCCTCACTAATATATATACAGTTGAGAAATTCCTTGGAAAGATATTTGATGTTGATTCTGAGAATCGGGTGATAAAGCTAAACGAGAAAATTTCATAAAAAATCAGCTTAACCTTGCAAGCTTTATGTCTGTCTTTATTTCCATCAGGCTGTATTCAATCTTTTTCAGGTCTTCGCTTGAGAATTGTGCTTCTTTTGATATCTTTTCAATCTCCTCGCAAAGCCTTTCAGCATCTTCAATAGCTAATGTTTTTACAAGGCTTTGAGCGCGTTGAATCATAAGATCAATATTCTCAGGACATTTTGGAACCTGGTCTTCAGGCAGCTGCTCTTTTTCCATTATAAAAGATACTTCTTTATTCACATCTACTCCTTCCACCTCTTCTCCAGCCTGAGTAGATAAGCCTTCAAGTTCACTCCCCATATATGTATTGAATCTCATGTTATCTACTTCATCTTTTTCTTTAAGAACATTGTATTCCATATTCACAAGAAGCTGCTCACGCCTCTTAAGGCTTTCGTCATTCTGCTTTAACTGTATTTCCTTTTTATTTAGCCTGGCTTCAAAATCCTTCAGTATTTCCCTCTTAGCCAAAGATTCTGTTGTCACTTTATCCAGCTTTGCTGCCTCTTTTTCATATGTTCTTTGTGTTCTGAGTATATCTCTTTTCAGCTGAGGAAGCTTTTTGATTATGCTTTTAGAAGAAGCAATCTTGTCAGACAGATTTATATTAAGCTTCATTATCCTATTAGCCTCTTTTTGCTGCGCTTTCACATATTCTTCATGCACCTTGAGCCTGTTCTCTTTTTCTGCTGTCCTTGCTTCAGTCTTCTCCAGTTTGGATTGGTCCTTTTCCATTTGCCTGACCAATTTAATGACTTCAAGTTCTTTATTCCTGAGATTGATTATATCATCTTTGACTTCAAAAATATCCTCAACAATCATTTTCTCAGTGCCAATAGTCGATCCCAATTTTTTTATAGTGTCTTCGCTCGAGACCCATTCTTTCCTAAGCTTTACAAGCTTCCTGCCCTGATTTGTAAAATCAATCTCAAGTATTCGCTTGACTTTTGCCAGGTTTTTCTGTGATTCCCCTATTGCTTTTTCTCTTTCAGAGACCTCTTTAAGCTTTGATATTATCTTTTTCTCCTCTTCTTTGAGGATATTTCTGTTCTCTTCAAGCTTCTCAACTTTATTGACAACCTCGTTTTCTCTCTTCCTAAGCAATGTTTCATCTTTTTCCAGCAGGTTGACCCTTGAGACTATGCTCTGCTCTTCATCTCGCAGCAATTTTCTGCTCTCGATAATATCATCCCTGATCTTCACTAGATTTTGCCTTTCAGATTGAAGGTTTTCTTCAGTCACCCTGAGCTTATCGTATTTCTCAGTCAACTTTTTTATCTTAGGACCAAATTTCTTCATGTCATTTTCTTTTTGCCTTAGATTATCAAGGATTCCGGAGTTCTGCTTGATTGCAGCTTTAATCTTTATGATATTATTATTAAGCAACACAGTGCTCTTTTTTATCTCAAATTTTTTGGTATCAAGCTCTTTACTGCGCTTTATCCATGCCTTATCAATGCTGATAATTTCCTTTCTTTTTTCTTTTGCTTCAGCCCTAAGCATAGCTGCCTTGACTGCAATCTGATCTATGTTTTCACTTAACATCTGCTTTTTATCTTCAAGATCAGAAATGCCAGCTTCGAGCTGTTTCTCCTTCTTTTCTATATCTCTTGTTTTGTCTGCCAACTCTTTGTTTTTTCCGACAAACATTTGCTCCTGCTTTATGAAAACCTTCTCTTTTGCAAGAAAATTTTGCTTTAGTCTTTCAAGTTTGGTTTTCTCCTTATTTATATCATCTATCGTAATTTGGGATTCTGACTCTTGTTGTCTTAAATCTGCTATCTTCTTTTCAAGTATTTTCTCTCTCTTTTCAACATTCTTTTTGAGGTTCATAAGTTCAGCAAGATGTTCTTTCTTCTGTTCAAGCTTGATCATCTTTGAATTTATGAGATTCTCCTTGTTACTCAGCTCCTTCTCCTTTGCAATTAATGATTTTTCTTTGTTATTTGTTAGCTTGATCTTATCATTAAGATTGATTTCTTTTTCATTCCATGCCTTCTCTTTTTCTGCTAACCTTGTTGTTTTAGCCTCTGCTTCTGTTTCCTCTTTTTCAATGTTGCTAAGAAGCGCAACAGTTCTGCTTTTTTTCTTTTCAATATCTTTATTTGTTTTCTTAATCTCTTTCAAAAGTGCAGCATTATTGTTTTTGTATTGATTAATTTCCTCAACAGCCTTTTTCTTCTTCTCAAGAATGGTTCTGAGCTCTTTTTTCATCTGGTCACGAACTTTTATCCACTGCTGTTCATCACTGCTCTGCCTTTTGATTTCAGCAAGAATCTGAGATTTCTTAATTTCAAGTTCTTTTTCAACAATATCAATCGGTTTTTCATCTATCTTCAGTTTGCGCTTTTTCGGCTTTCTGAATCTCTTTTCTTCAAGCGCTTCTGTGGGCAGTCCTAATATAAGATCAATATCTTCTTCAGAATTAATAATGACAGGTATCTTTGGCTTTGATAGCGTTTTTGTTTTTTTTCGTTTTACAGGTGTCTTCTTCCCTTTACGAGATTTATAGTTCGAACTAACACTTTTTGTTTTTGCCTTTGACGCCATGTATCTCTTTTGTTTGTTAGGGTTTATATATCTTTGTTACAACTAGGGAATGGCATCTCTTGTAAATCCTGACTTAAAACGTAAAATTTATACTACAATAAAAAGAAGAAATATATTTAAACTTTCTGGAGGATTATTCAATTAAGGTTTAATGCACAAACTCCCCATTATCCATATAATCAAGATTTTCTGGCTTTCTTTCTATTGGAAAATTGACAGTTGAATTCCATCCAATAACACCTGCAGACTGTGCTAAGTCATAAAGATCAAGTAATTCTCCTATTGCTTCCTGAAATATCTTATTTGGAAATACAAGATTCTTTCCCTGGTATATTCTCAGAAATCTTAGGGCATTATGACCAGTATAATCTGTTTGAGAGTCTTTTTCATGAAAAAATTTATCCATTGCTATCAATTCCTCTCTAAGATCTATTGATATCTCTTCTTCGCTGTTTGTTTTTATTTTTATAACTGGAAGTGTCCATCTGTGTGATCCCCAATAAGTTTTTTCTAATCCAATTCCGCAGAATTTTCCGATAGTTTTAGTATAGTCTCCAAATCTATCATTATTTTCAGCGCAAATCTCAGTTCCAGATGGAATCTTTTGAACATCTTCTAATTGTTTCAGAATTGCAGGCCATCTTTCCAAAAGAGTGCCAGATGAGCCATATCCATAACTAAAATTAAGACTGCGTGATCCGCAGAATTCGCTTAAGAAATACTGTTTATTGCCTGGTAAATGATACTTCAGTGTATTATCAAGACTCTTATATATAGGATTATCAGGAAAATCCTGATTTTCTAATCTTAAGATAACTCTATCAAAGTAATTTTTAAGAGGTATCTTCAATGAATCAACAACTTTTTCTCTCTCTGTACTAACTAATTCTTCAATTGATTCCAGATGTTCTGCTGCATGTTTGAATTCTTCTTCTTTCCTTTGTTTTTCATCTTGAGCATACTGTAATTTGTATGCAAAGCTTCCAAAATCTTCATCAAGCTTTTTTACAATCTTTGTTCTTTTAGTCCATAATTCCATTTTCTTCGCCTCATTGGTTTCTTTTCTTCTTTTTTGTTATTGGTTCCATTTGGCTCATAGGAATGAGGGAGGCCATATAAAATAGAGTTGTAGAAATTTCTACAACAGATTAAATCCAGTTAGTTATATAATTATAAAAACTTGAACCATAAACCAAATCTCCTCCTTTTTCAATAAACTATATATATGCGAACAGGAATAGAGTTATTTATGCCTGTAACAAAAGAGAAATTTAAGACATACAAGAATGTATTTGATAATTTCACAGAAAGGAATATTTTCAAGTTGTCTTCACAAGGCCACTTTGACCAGATGGAAAGTCCAGTATTCATAGGCAAGGAATCAAATGTATTCACTGCCATCAAGGATGATAAAAGAGTCATTGTCAAGATATACAGGCTGGAGACCTGCGATTTCAACCGAATGTATGATTATATTAAATATGATCCAAGATATCTCGGTCTGAAGAAGCAAAAAAGAAAGGTTATATTTGCATGGACGCAGAGAGAATTTAGGAATCTCATGAAAGCAAGGGAAGCAGGAGTAAGGGTTCCTACACCATATACATGCCTCCATAATATCCTGGTCATGGAATTAATAGGAAATGAAAAAGTAGCGCCAATGCTTAAGGATTCTGTCCCTTATGAAAAAGAAGATGCCAATAAGATGTTTAAAGATATTATTTCTAACATGAAAAAGCTGCATAAGGCAGGGCTTGTACATGCTGATCTCAGCGGGTTCAATATCCTGAACCTGAACAACAGGCCAGTATTCATAGATTTCTCGCAAGCAACTCCTTCCAGTGGCATGAGAAGCATGGAATATCTCCAAAGAGATATAAAAAATATCTGCACATTATTCAGGAAGAATGGGGTGGATGCTGATGAAGATGAGGTTTTGAAGAAAGTGCGTTCCAGGCATAATCCCCCTTGAAATTTCTCTTGCTTAATTCTTCTTCAAACTCTTTTTTAGTCATTTCATTTACACTGAACTGGCTGTTTTTACAAGAATCAAGCCTGTCCCTGTTTACTTTATATCCCCCAGGTTTCACTTCCCCACACTGATAAGTATAAATATCCTGATCTACAATATTTCTTAAATTTAATTCTGGTGTCTCCCGTGTTTGTAACCATCTTGCAGTCTTAGGCTCTGCTAATTTATAAACCATTAATGCTAATTCATATTGCCTGTCACTAACTTCATCATCAGTATGCAAAGTCTTTCCGGCAATAGATTTTAATCTGGGAGTCCCAAAAACAAATGGTGCAGCATGATATTCTTTTTTTAAATATCGCGCTTTTGCGATTTGCATCAGAACATCATATCTATAATCAGCTAATCCAAATAAGCATCCTGTCGCTACCTGAAGTCCTGCCTGAACTGCCCTATCATGATTGTCAATTCTTTCTTCAAATCCTGATTTTCTTATGCTCTTCCCATGCCATTTTTTATATCTGTTTTTGTCTAGTGTTTCATCCCATTGCACCATAGCCCAAAGACCTGCTTCTTTTAAAAATTTGTAATCCTCTTTTGAGAGATAGCCTGAGCATAGTAAAATACCAGAACCCTTTTTATGACCCTTTTCATGATTCAATAATTCTCTTGTCTTAGTTATATATTCACCTAATTTTTGTGGTGTGAATAAAGGGTCAGTAGCTAATGTCAACTCTATAACCCTATTTCCTATAGCCAATACTTCTTGTAATTCTTCATCTAAATCAGGCAAACTTAATCTTGTTCTTTGTACATCAGTCCTTATTGCTGAATAATTACAATATCCGCATGTATTAACACAATAGCTTGAAAGATAGACTGGGGCAATATACCTCAATGTGTTTGTTTTTTTCCTGAATTCAGAATATACATGACTTCTTATTAAAGCAAATTGTTCATCTGTTTCTTGCTGTTTTCCAACTTCTAATAATGCTGCTAATTCTTTTAGTGAAGTTCTTTTATACTTACTTTTCTCAAGTATGTCTTTAGTTTTTAGGATCTCTGGAAGAGTAGTAGATCTTAATATTTCCCTGATTTTATTGTCTATCTTATCATAATTTTGACTGAACATCTTATTTCTCCTTTTTACAAAGCACTGCAAATGTATGAACTCTTTCATAGAATCTCATAAATTGGATCTCAAAACCATATCCTTCCAGTAGTCTTATAAAATCGTCTTCTTTCGGCTTATAAGAAGTCAGGCAAGATATCTCTGGTTCATCTTCAGGCTTGAAGTAAACCTCAACTCTTGATTTTTCTTTATCAAAAATTGTTCTAAATCTGCCTTTATCAGGTTTATATCCTGCTCTTTGCAATCCAACAGAAAGTAAATTTCTGACTTCTGGCAAATCATAAGTTGAGCATATCTCTCCTCTTTTGTATTTATCATTTCCTTCTATTGTTATAAACAAATAATCCTGATCCTGCATAGAATCGTATATATTCTCTAAAGTTTTAGAATTTGAAAGAAGAACACCCTGGTTTGTAAGTAAAATCAGATTTCTACCTGATCCATTCTTTTTTACATCTTTACAAATTAATTCTAAGTTTGATTCTGTTTCAATATCTGCAATATACCATAATTGATTAACATTAGAAAAATACGAACTGTTAAGGCTAACAGTATTGTAAATCATCTGTTCACTTATATCAACACCTGCATATATCTCATTACTTTTTTGCATAAATGTTTCAAATAATATTGGAATTTCTATGCCATCACCAGGACCAAGATGGACTAAATTAACTGGCTGTTCCCCTATAGCCTTTTTAATATCAGGAAGACTTCCTTTAAATGCAGTCAATTCCCTTACGCCTAAATCATATTTATTATTGCTCCTTAATTTATGCCATTTATCTCCTCCTTCTTTAGGATAGCAGAATTTAACAGGGATTGATCTCTGTTGAAGGTATTTTTTCAAATCTTCATTGCCTGGAATTTTACTGACTCTTTGGATCTTCATATTATTACCCTTATATGCTTTCTATCCTTAAGAGTAGTAAAGTCAATGAATGTAAATAATTTCTACCGAACATGTATGGGAAGGATTATTTCGATAAGTTTTTAAACCATCTGCGACAAAATCTAATTATGTCTTTTAAAAACAGTCCAGTAATATTTCTCACAAGAAAGGTTTGGGAGTATTCAAAGGGAAACAGGAAAAGTGTAGTACTATTCTTTTCGCTATTTATAATTGCAAACCTGATAAGCTTTCTGGAGCCTCTTGTTGTAGCAAAGCTGCTTAATACGATCCAGGAGAGGGGCATAACTGAGTCATCTTTTCCTGTCATAATAAAGATTATAGCGCTGTTTGTAGTGATTAACATATCTTTTTGGATTTTCCACGGACCTGCGCGAGTGATTGAAAAGAAGAATGCATTTCTGGTTCGCGCCAATTATAAGAAATATCTGATTGACGGCACATTGAATCTTTCTCCAGCATGGCATACAGACCATCATTCAGGTGAGACAATAGACAAGATTGAAAAATCAACTAATGCATTATATATATATTCAGGTAGATTATTTGAAGTGATTCATACGGTAGTGCTGTTTATAAGTTCCTACATTGTACTTGCATATTTTAACCTGCATTCCAGTTATATAGTTTTGTTCATGACAATAATTGCAGTATCGATGGTTTTAAAGTTTGACAAATTTCTAAGCAAGGAATATAAGGAGTTATATAAAGCAGAGAATAAGATATCTGCAAAGATATTTGATGTTATCAGCAATATTACTACAGTTATTATTTTAAGGCTAGAAAAGATGTTGTCCAGAGCTATTTTAAAAAAGATCATGAATCCTTTCAGTCTTTATCGGCATAATATTAAGATTACTGAGTTAAAGTGGTTTTTGGTTTCACTATGCACTACGATTATGCTTTTTCTTGTAATTGCAACATATATCTATTCAAACCTTAAGAGCGGAACAGTAATACTGGCAGGCACAATATATCTTCTTTACGGTTATGTGCAAAGAATCAATGACCTGTTTTTTGATTTTGCATATAGGTATGGCAATATTGTAAGGCAAAAGACAGCAATAGAAAATGTTGAATCGATTAGCGATAGATTCAGGGTTAATAAAAGAATAAAATCAATCAAGCTTGATGATACCTGGAATGAGATAAAGATTCAGAATCTTAATTTCTCTTATGTTGATAAAGAGGAAGGAAAGTTTAATCTGCGCAATGTTTTATTCTCAATAAAAAGAAAAGAAAGGATTGCCTTGATTGGCGAAAGCGGAGGGGGAAAATCCACAATCCTCAAAGTGATGAGAGGATTATATGAAACAGAAGAGGCAGATTTATTTTTGGACGGCAAGCCTTTGAAAGGAGGGTTTAATGCAATAAGAGCAAACATCACTTTAATCCCCCAAGAACCTGAAATCTTTACTTCAACTATTAAAGAAAACATAACCATGGGCATTAATTATAAGATAACCCATATAACAAAATATACAGATATGGCTTTATTTACAAAGGTTGTGGAACAGCTGCCAAATAAATTCCAATCCTCAATTGTTGAAAAAGGAGTAAACCTAAGCGGCGGTGAAAAACAGCGCCTGGCTCTGGCAAGAGGGCTTCTGGCATCTGAAAACAAATCAATTGTGTTCCTTGACGAGCCTACAAGCAGTGTTGATACTAAAAATGAGCTTGATATTTACAAGAATATATTTCGTGAATTCAAAGATAAGACTATAATTTCATCTGTCCACAAGCTGCACTTATTGCATATGTTTGACAGGATATATCTTTTCAGCGGCGGAAGAGTAAAAGCAGCAGGCACATTTAAGGAATTGTTTGATAGTTCAACAGAGTTCAGGGCAATGTGGAGAAAGTATAATCAGACTATGGATCAGTAATTTTTATGATTAAAGCATTAATGAATAAAATATTAAAAGAAATTCGTGATTTTTCTCAAGAGTATATTAAATAATATAAAGCATTAGAATGCAAATTTTTCCAGACCTATCAGTTCCATTGTTTTCTTAAATGACCTTGCAGTTGGAACACTGCATAAAAAATCTGATTCATTGAAATTTATGTCCTGCCTAAAGGCGAAATCATTATAAATATTTAATTAATGATTATTATTAATAATGATAAATGTCAAACAAATCCTATTATGGGTTAAAGGAGGTATTACAACCTTATCGCTTTATTTGTTGATGCGTTTTGTAATCAATCCTTTACTTGACTCAATGCGAACAAGTTCTGCAAGCCATATAATAACAGAGATAATAAATGCACCTATTTTAATAATTTCAATCCCCTTGCTTTTTCTTTATTCAATCATAGGTTTTGGACTAGATGCAGTATTTCATACAGGCATAGGTTATGAATCTCTAAATGCATTTCCAATAGGTATTATAGTTATGGAAGTTTTTAATTTATTTTATTTTTTCTTTGTAGGAGTATTTATTGTCTGGATATATGGAAACATTAAGAAAAGGAAATAATTTCTTGCTCTTTCTTCTTTTACTTGTTCGTAAGCATTATCCTGAGTTAGTCCAGCACCAACAATTAATGGGTGGTCTTCAAACATTTGGCCTTTTACTCTGTAAAAGAAATTAAATCAATGAAAAAAAGTGGTTTTGATGTTAAGATTTATGATGATTTCTCTTTGAAGAGATATACAAATAAATCTAAAATACCTATTTTTGTTGGACATAAATTACTGCCAGGGTAAAATGAACTTGTCCCTACTTATTTTATCAGTATCTCCGCAGAGATAAGCTAATCAAGAGAGTTCACTCTATTTTAAAGAGGTTTATCGAAGAAAACCAACTTGCTACGTAGCTAAGACTCTTTAGTGCCGTTTCCTAATCAGTATTAACGTGGA
>JAYEPB010000052.1:0-3867 GCA_034723595.1 Nanobdellota archaeon | reverse complement strand
AAGGGATTGTGCTGCCATTGAAATTCTTTTCAATTAAGTCATCCTCTCCTGCATAGACCAGTGACTTGACATTTTGCATTCCACTTTTTAATGAAAGGTATGCATCATAGTTAGTCATATTTACAATAAGACCGTTTTGGCATATAATCATGTCATCCTTAGCAGTGCAATCTGAAAGTTCTGAAGCAAAATTAGGCCAGGTAGTTACCCATTGATCAGCAGGTGTTGTCTTGATTTCATAGTATATCTTGTCAGCCTCTTTTTCAGACAGGTTAAATTCTTCTACAAGCACTCGTGTTCCTTCTGTTTCTGTCATCTTGTTCACTTTATTGTACATGTTTGCTTTTGTGAAGTTCCAGCTTCCGAAATGCGCCCAGACTCCTGCCTTGCTTACCATATCCTGAGATGTTATGTAATACTGGTCTATGATATCATCGCAGTGCGTAAGATTCAATATCTCAGTACGTTGTTTAGTATCTAAATCTGCGTTTTTCAATGCTTTGTCTGCATCATTCTTATCCATCATGATAATCTCATCAATTAGCATTTTTGCTTTGTAAGAATCATTTGTATAATTCTCAAGAGTATCAAAAGCAAGCTCCTGGCCGCAGTTAAGCATTCTGAGTATGCCTATTGCCTCTTCTTCGTCATTAGTAAGAAGGCTTTTTCCTACCCAGTGGATTCTGTTGCCTTGGTCGCCGCCGTCAAAAGTTACTCTTCTTTCACTCATTGCAACAAACCAATGTCCAAAGTCCCACCAGGATGTTATGATTGCATCATCTGAAGCATCCTTTATTGCAGTAAGGCTTTCATGCCATGCATCAGTATATGATGGAATCTCGCTCTTTACAGTTGCATTAGCTGAATTTATTGGTGATATAAGCAGAACAAGACATAATATTATCATTACTGCTTTGACGAGAATTTTATTTAGGTTAAGTTCTTTTGATGCCCATTTATTTGCATAATCATAGATAATACCTAATGCGCTTCCAAATGCAATAGCAAATACTGGAGCAATAAGAGCTATAAATCTCTGGCTTGTCAGGGAAGCAAATATTGAAGCTGCAAACCATACCACAATCAATATGATAAATCTGCAGTACTTCTCTTCTGCTGTTCTTGCTTTAAACATAAGCAGGAAGATTCCTATTATGCTTATTCCAAACAGCAACTTCCCTCCAAGAGAGCCAATTATTTGTGACCATGATCCTGCATTAAGTTCTGCTACTGTAGTAAGCACATTTGGCCAGATTGAAGTTATTGCTACTGCTTTTATATTTATGAACCAGAGCGGCTGCTCAATCAAAGCCTGATAGATTGCCTTGAATCCAATAAAAACACTATCAGTTTTTATGAATAGCGCAAGAATTCCTCTGAATACAATAAACGAACCAGCAAGAAACAAAAGAATTGAAAAGAACTGTTTTACTTCTTTTCCTTTGACAAATCCTGAAACATCCTTTTTTATATGGCTGAAGTTTGTGAAAATGTGATAAACAAGATAGATTCCCATTGTAGCAATAATAAAATCAAATGTGTACCACCAACCATACCATGCAGTATTGAACAATGCAAGGCTGAGTCCAGACAGGCTGAGCAGAATATATTTATTTTTTGTTGTATTTGCATCAAGAGCTTCAAAGAAAAGCCAGATAGCAAGCAAAGGGAAAAATACTGTATATGGATCAGTATCAGAGAACCCTGCAACTGTCCTGCCAAGGAGCGCAGGGTGGATTGCGAATATTGCTGCGGCGAAAAAGCCAGCTATATTGCCTGCGAATTTTCTTGTTATGAAAAAAACTGGAATTACAGCAAGAGTCATTATTATCAATGGCACAAGAAATGCTGCTGCCATGACTGAAAAATCTTTGTTAAAAGGATGAATTATCTTATATACAAGCACGGTCATGACTGAGTTGAATGGCATTCCTGGAGCCCTGCCAAGCCTGCCGTTCCTAAGGTCATACCAGTTTTCTCCATCTTTGTGTGTGTTGCCAAACTGGCCATTTTCAATATAGTTTTTTGAATTGCCATACCATAGATAAGGATCTATTGCAAGAAGATATGTCTGACCGTTTTCATCCTGCATTCTTGATTTAAAACCCATTGACGTGCTTTCTATCTGCTGTTTTAGCTCAGTTCCATATGTCTTTTCCATATCTGCTAACTGTTCTGCTATTATCATTTCCTGATTCTCAGCTGGGAGATTTGGATATTGCTGGTTTATCTGTTCAGCAAGATTTGCTCTAATTCCAGAATATACTGTATTTTCAGCCCATTCATCTGTTATAGGAAGGAAAAATGGCTGAGCTCTGAATCCTATGCTTAATAATATTGGGATAAGGAGGAGAAGAGGCACCCAGTATTTTTTTATATTAGCCATGATTGCTTTGACATCTATTGAGATATTCTCTTCTTTGTCTGGTTCATGGCTCACGGGAGGATTATCTGTTGTAGAATGATTATTTGTTTCTGCATTATGCTGGTGTTCTTTTTTCTTGCTTCTCTTGAAGAATTTTGTAATCTTGCTAAAATCAATGGAAATTTCGTCATCTTTTTTATCTTGCATTATTCTTTCCCCCCAATTAGGATATCCTTGAGGAAAAGTACTTGCTTTTTAAATACTTTTCTAAAATCTGCTTTGTAGATTTTTAGTGGGATGTAAAGTATGGAACTAATTGACATTAGTACTAATCTAAATTAGACATTTTAATCAGAGTTTAAAACAAAAGTTTTATCAGGGTTATATCCCTTTTGGATTAGTTCAATCATTGGCAGAATCTCCCCATAATCCTGATACTGCTTAAGTGCGCTGTAGTATTCAGTTCTTCTTGTATATTCTATATTAACTGGCGCAAGATCATGTTTCATGAGAATGTTGTTCAATAATAATCTTCCTATCCTTCCGTTACCATCCTGAAAAGGGTGGATATTCTCAAACTGGTTGTGAATGACAGCAGTCAGTACTAAAGGGTTATACTTGTCTTTGTTTATGTTATACCACTGCTTTGTTTCTTGCAGTAATTGGATTACTTTTTTAGAGGGCGCACCCTTATGGAGAATATTTCCCCTCTCATTTTTGATAACAACCTCAATTCCTTTGCTTCTTAGTTTTCCTGCAAATGATTTTGAATTCTTAAATACAATGTTATGTAAATCTGTTACTAATTTCACGGAAAAGTGGGATCTGATATCTCTTATATATTTTAGAGCATCTGCAACACCATATGTTTCATGAATCTCCCATTCTTCAATGTTTGCTGGCAATTTGTCGTTCCTTAATATTCCACTTACTTGTCTTTTCGAAATAGATGCTCCTTCAATCATATTTGTATTATATGTAAATGTTTCAGAGAACTTGAGCCATTCTTTTTCAGACAATAAGCTTGCCTGGTCTATTTTTGCTAATTCAGGTATCTTTATTTCCTTTAGCTCTGTTGTTTCCAGGATCTCGTTTAAAGAATATTTTCTATTTTTAGATCTTCTTTTATTTTTATTCACCATTGCTATAAATTTTTCCAATTCTCCCCTGTAAATGGCAGGTGAATTCCATTCTTTGCCTAACTTTTCTTTGCCCATTTTTTTATCTCATTGGAATTGGGTTTTAATAATATTTTTAATATTCTTTAGATTAAACAGCTGTGCAATCTGATTCTTAGACTTTTTGCTGAATGACAAGAATTTTAATCATAAATATTATAGTTATACATGATCTATTTAATTCTTTTGCAGAAAATGGCTTTGCGTATAAATTATTAGATTTCCTTATTTATTTGGAAGATTCTCGTTTCTGCGTTAAATTGTTTTAGAATTTGCATTATTCCATTTTTGTGTTTTTTATTGATGATTATTACTGATCTTATT
>JAYEPB010000051.1:0-3998 GCA_034723595.1 Nanobdellota archaeon | reverse complement strand
TTAAAATGAGCCCATATTCACTCTTAGCAATCATCTTAAGCTTTTTAATAACACTAAAGCTCCTCCCTTCATGGATATATCGCGCAAATAAAGCTAACCTGACAGGTAAAGACATAAACAAGCCAGATCATAAGGAAGTTGCAGAGCTTGGCGGACTGGCAGTCATATGCGGATTCATTGCAGGTTCTTTGATATACATTGCGGTAAGAGTATTTTTCTATGAGCAAGCATCATTTATCTATGCGCTCTTCGCAGCTATTGCAGCTATTCTTATAGCTACAATCATTGGATTAGTTGACGATATACTTGGATGGAAGATAGGTCTTAGACAAAGGCATAAGATTATGCTCAGTATTGCAATCGCTCTTCCAATTGTAGTAATAAATGCAGGTGTCTCAAAGATGAATATTCCTTTTATAGGATTTATTGAGTTTGGTCTGATTTATCCGCTCCTGATAATCCCACTCATAATCATAGGAGCTTCAAATGCATTTAATATGCTTGCCGGCTACAACGGCCTGGAAGCAGGGATGGGTATAATTATCTTATCAACATTATCGTTCATAGCATATAAGACAGGAACATTCTGGATAGCTGTGCCTGGCTTATGCATGGTTGCCGCATTATTGGCTTTTTTAAGATACAACTTCTACCCTGCAGAAGTCTTTCCCGGCGACACTATGACATATAGCATAGGAGCAATGATAGGAATAATTGCAATAATGGGAAATCTTGAAAAATTCGCATTAATACTCTTTATCCCATATTTCTTCGAATTCATACTGAAAGCAAGAGGAAAGATGCAGAAAGAATCATTTGGCAAAGCCCTCCCAGATGGCTCTTTAACAAACCGTTATAATAAATGGTATGGATTAGAACACATCACAATCTCTTTGCTAAGAAAGCTAAAAGGAAAAGCATATGAATGGGAAGTGACTATTTTGCTATTGGCAGCAGAATCCCTGCTTGCGATAATCACATTGATCTATTTTGCAATTTAAATTCATAACAACCTTTCTTCTTCTATCAGGAATATGCACACAGGAACTCTGTTTTTACCAACCTTGTCCTTTGTCAAGACTTTAAAATCATCAAAATATTTCTGCGCCTTAAAATGTTCATCACGAATCCGGTTTGTCCACTTTACCTCTAATGCCTTTAAATCTTTTTTGATAACAAAATCAACTTCTACGGATTTAGTCTTATTGAACCAATAGAAAACATTATCCTTATAATCAAAATTATTCAGCTTTGTCTCATGCTCCATTCTTTTGACAATATTATTCAGAACTACCATCTCGATTATCTTGCTCTTAAAATCAGAAAGCCTCATCTTATCCTTAAAATATTCAAAGTTCTTTTCCTCGCCATAACACCATTTCCAAACTGAATAGAATATAAATGGATCAGCAAAATAAATCTTTTTTGATTTAGGATAATCAGGGATATTTTTATTATAATCCATCTTATTGATATAATTAACCGCAAATATATCTTCAAATAGTGAAACATAACTTTGTATTGTGGAATGTGCATCAATATCTGTTCCACTTGACAAGCCCTCCCAGTTAACCTCACTAGAAAATGTTTCAATTATCCTTTTAAATATCTGCTTTGAATACTTCTCGCTTTTGCTCCATTTTTCTAAGTCACCTATAATCCAGTTCTTATAGATCTCATAAAAAGTCTCATCAATATATCCATGGTTATTGAAATAATCAATCACCATAGGAAAACCGCCTGTGATTAAATAATTATGGAGTTCTTTATTTAATTCTTTAATATAGAGTTTCTTGTTTTTTTTATTCACTAAATCAGATCCTCTTGCCTCCAGAAATTCTGCAAAAGATAATGGAAGTATTTTAAAATGCCTTTTTCCTAATCCAATCCTTCCAGGCAGTTTTTCGATTGATTTTTTTATGTCAATTGAAAATGATCCAGTAACTACAACAACGCAATTTTCCAGCTCACCGGAATCATAAAGGTGTTTTATTGCTTTCTGCCAGTCTTCAATATAAGAAACCTCATCAAGGAATATATATCTTTTGTCTTTATTTTCGAACAGTTCAAAATAATTTCTTATTATGTTAAGGATATCTATGTAGTTATTCAGTATATCACAATTAAAGTACATAATGTTTTCTTTATTGACTTTTCTAAGTAAATCTTTAATAGTAAGCTTCATCCATGTTGTCTTGCCTACCTGCCTTGGTCCTCTTATGCTATATAATCCTTGTTCAAAGACTGAAATAAAAACCGGCTGCCAGCTAAGTGTACTTTTTTCGACCTTTTTAATATGAAAATCATTTTCAATTTCAGTCTTCTCCTTCCACCAAGGGTTTGCTCTGATTAATTCATCCATATTAACTGAAAAAAAGGCTTTATTTATAAAGTTTGGGATTTTTTGCCAATAACAATGGCAGTTTTTAGGCTTTTTCGCCAATACCACTGGCATTTTCTCCCACATGAATCATAAGCATATTGAAAACAAATCAAAAACCCATAAATGAAGGATCTCCCTGCAGGTTATAACCTTTAAAAAATGTAAATAGTTCAGGTTATAATCGAAACATTTATAAACAAATGAGAATTATCTGTATGCATGATTGAAGAAAGTCAGATATTGGATATCTTGGAAACATGGAGCTCTGCAATAAGCAGATTTGATCTTAAAGAAAGAGATATAGTAAAAGATATAATCCGCTGCCATAATAAAGGAAAAAATAAAGAGGTTATTGATCTTCTGGGCATAAGAAGGTCAGGCAAATCTTCAATACTTGCGCTGTTGAAAAGAAGGATGGAACTAAAGGAAAAAGAATTTCTTTATGTAAACTTTGAGGAACCTTTATTTGTCAATGACTATAATGTAGGGCTTATTGAAAAAATCTGGCAGGTATATAAGACACGCATCAATCCTGACAAAAAGCCATATATATTTTTTGATGAGATTCAGCTAATCCCAGCGTGGGAAAAATGGATAAGAAAAATCAGGGATCTTGAACTGGCGCATGTATTTGTAACAGGATCATCATCTGATCTCTTAAGCAAAGAATTTGGCACATCACTTACAGGCAGGCATATGTCTTTCAGGGTGTTTCCATTGAGCTTTAAGGAATTTATGCAGTTTAATGATGTGCAAATATCCTTGAGCGCTGCAGGAGTATATAAAAATAAAGCAAGGATAATTAATCTTTTTTATGATTATCTCAATATTGGGGGATTCCCTGAAATAGCTCTGAATCAGAATGCAGATATTTTGAAGACTTATTTTGATGACATATTGTATAAAGACATAATATCCAGGCATAATATAAGAAATGTAAATTCACTGAAAAGGCTTGCTGTTTTTTGCCTGACAAATATTGCAAACAATATAACATACAATTCTCTTGGCAAACAGTTTTCATTGTCTCTGGATACAGTAAAAGATTATCTTTTTTATTTTGAAGAGGCTTTCCTTATCTTCCAGATTCCTCTTTACTCATATTCTTTAAAATTGCAGGAGAAATCCGCAAGGAAGATATATTGCATAGATAATGGCCTAAGAAATGCAGTCTCATTCAGATTCTCAAAAGATGAAGGGAGGCTTGCGGAAAATCTTGTATTTATTGAGCTAAAAAGAAAAGATAAGGACATATACTATTGGAGGAGCAAGGGAGAAGTTGATTTTGTCATTAAAAACAAAGATAATTCACTTACAGCCATTAATGTGACATATAGCGATAAGATTGAAGAAAGAGAGATAAATGGCCTTAAAGAGTTTAAGCAGAAGTTCAGCAAAAAAGCAAAAGACATGATTATAATAACTAAGGATATGGATTGCATAAAGGAGAATATAAAATACATTCCGCTATGGAAATGGCTGCTTCAGAAAACCTTATAAACATCCACCAAAATCTAATATTAACATGGCATTTATAGATGATAAGGGAAGGCTGTTAGGAAAGATAAACATCATTGACCTGATGGTGATTATGTTTGTAGTTCTTATAATAGCT
>JAYEPB010000050.1:0-4017 GCA_034723595.1 Nanobdellota archaeon | reverse complement strand
ATAAGTAACATTGAAGCTGTGCACTTCAATTGATTCTGTCCAGTTAAATGTCATGTTTTCCTGGTCTGTAATTATTTCATGCTCAGTCATCTGAGGGGTTGTAGGAGGTGAAGCATCAATCCAGACAGCATAATCTTCCTCATCACCCCAATTGCCTGCATTATCCCTGCACCTGACATGGAAATTAAGTTTGCCATCAATTATATTATCATATCTTATGCTAGTTTCACCAGACAGGTCTTCATAATCTCCCTCAGGGATTGTATCTGGATTAGTAGCAGAATCAAAATCAAGAATATATGAATATCCATACACTCCGCTTCCACCGACATCTCCAGCCCAGCTGAACTGAGGATTATTGCACTGGGAATTATTGGTCCAGTTTCCATTGTCATGAGAGCTTGATAGGCTAGTGATTTGGCATGGTATTGTATCCACGGTTATTCCATCGCTGGATGATTCATTAGTAAGGCCTGCTGAATTTATGACTCTTACGTTTATGAAATAAATTTGACCATCAATAAGATTAAGTCCTGTGTGAGTCATCTCAGTATTTGTTTCAACAGAAGTCCAGCCCACTACATCTATTGCGCCTTGTGAAGTTCCTATGCTATATTCATATATAAGAGGTATATTCAATATCTCTGATTCCCTGTCATAAGCTCCAGACCATATTGCATGCAGTTTTGTGCTGTCATTTGTCCAGATTCCATCATCTATAACAGTTGCAGCAGAAGGCGGAGTTGTATCCTGGCCAGCGCCTGTCTTATCCAGGGCGATAGTATCATTAGTCTCAAATATATTTCCTGCATAATCCTTTATCTGATAATATACTGTGCGATTGCCATCCTCATCATTCAGGATCCATGTTTTTGGAGTAGTGCATGATTGCCAGGCTGTAAAATTGGCTTCAAGGTTCTCATCATTTGCATACCTGCATCCAGCAATCTCATCATTGTCATTGTATATAAGCTTAAGGCTTACAGTAGTATAAGCAGTAGTATGGTTATTTGCCTCCTGGATGCCAGGCACATTGATTGCCCAGATATCGATGGAACCAGTTGGAGGCTCTGGATCATACATTATGCTATCATTTGCTTCCCTGACAACTCCAAATGATGTATTAACTTTCACTGATACTGTTCTTATCCCGCTTGCGCCAGATCTTAGTGTCCAGTTGATTTCAGGGTATAATGGGTATGGAGAAGTTGGGCAGGGTCCCCATTCAGTCCAGGGCATGCTGTCATTCATAAAAGAACATTCGACAGAATCTCCAAGTATAGATGAGAAGTCTAAAGAAAGATTGACATCAATTGAGTTAGTATGTGTCGTATTGTCATTAATTATAATCTGTGGTATCTGCCTGTCAAGAAAGATAGAGCTATTCACAACCCTGACATTTCCTGCAAAGTCTCTGACCTTATAATAAACATAGCGCCTTCCATCCTCATCAATCAGGCTCCATGATTTCTGTTCTGTGCAGTTCTGCCAAAAAGTCCATTCAATATTATCATTGCTAAAAGCGCAATCTCTCACTCCTATATTATCAGAATATGTCAGCGTAAGGTTAACTCTTGTGTCATCTGTAAATGAGTCTCCGCTATTTATTATTATTGTTCCAGCAGGCAAAATCAGATCTTCTTCAAAAGTTATGCTTTTAGTATCATTGAGCCAGACAGCATCCCTTACATAGATGTCAAGTGTGCCATTGCTGTCTCCAGAATTAAAAGTATAAGTCAAAGTTCCTTGTGAAGGATATACATTATCACTCTCGCCCTTTCCGCCATAAAGCCCGCTGACCTTGATTGCCTTTAGGTCATCTTCCCCATACTCACTATTTGCTTCTGTCCAGGAAACGGTAAATATAATTGCTTGTCCGTCAGCTATGGCACTGTTGAAATACACTATCCCAGTAGTTGCGCCAGTTTTATTATAATAATAATCCACACTTGTACTTGAAGAGATATCTGTTATTATCGGCTTAGTTGTATCATATACAATACCGCTTGATTTAGGGATGCAACCGCCTACATTGGGAGTATAAAAATAATCAGTTGTGCCGACATCGCCATAATCATCACCACAGCATTTGTTTACGCCAGGGGTGGCATCCCAGCAGAAGTCGTTACCATTAGTGCAAGTGCCGTCATATCCTACAGCTATTTGAGAACATGCAGTAGAACTGGCATCACCACCCTGCCATGTTCCAGCATTGCAATAATTCTTGTTTGGGATTGTGCCTCTTGTTGAAGTTGATGAAGTGCAAGAGCTGCTGTAAACACATTTATTGCTTGCTGTGCAGCACCCATCATCAGTGGAGGAAGTGCTGTAAGTAGAATCAGTTCCTGCTGACCTTGTCTTCTTATACTCGCTGGAGTCATCACCGCAACAGTTAGCTGAAGCAGTTTCGCCACCTATAGCCCACCTACTGCTTGCAACTATAGCAGTACATTGAGTTGAACCAGCATCACCACCCTGCCATGTTCCAGCATTGCAATAATTCTTGTTTGGGATTGTGCCTCTTGTTGAAGTTGATGAAGTGCAAGAGCTGCTGTAAACACATTTATTGCTTGCTGTGCAGCACCCATCATCAGTGGAGGAAGTGCTGTAAGTAGAATCTGTGCCAGCTGATCTTGTCCTCTTATTCTCGCTGGAGTCATCACCACAGCAGTCAGCTGAAGCAGTTTCGCCTCCAATCGCCCACCTACTGCTTGCAACTATAGCTGTACATTGAGTTGAACCAGCATCGCCACCCTGCCAACTGCCACTATTGCAATATCCTTTACTGGGGATGGTTCCATATGTTGTAGCATGAGTTTTGCAGTTGCCAGCTTCTATACAATCAGAATTAGAATTGCAGCAAGCATCAGTGCCATCGTCAAATAAAGACGGAGCATCAGTGCCTTGAGCCTCGACTTTCTTGTATTCACCAGAATCATCACCGCAGCAAGATGCGGATGTGCCTGATTCAAAACCAATATTCCAGTTTCCGCTGCCTACTTTACATGCGCAATCAGCTGAATCACTGTCCCAATTGACATTATAAGCATTTGTTGGACCAGCACTTGACGATCCTTGTTTTTCACACGAAGATGAAGAATAACAATAAACATTACCTTCCTCAGCACAATTTACTCCATTAGCAGCACTGCATGATGCCGAATTACCTGTGACCTGTCCTGAATCGCAGACAAAACTACCTGAACCTGCATTATACTTGCAATATACTCTTGTCCAGTATGCAGCAGAGGAATCTGCTGAAGATGGCGGCATATTTAAGAATATTAACAAGCAAATAACAATGATTCCCAAAAATATCTTGATTCGCATTTTTCTGATTAATTCCCTAATATTAGCACAAAGACTATATTATTCAAAATATAGCTTGAATGCTTTTAAATATTTGTATTCTCTAGGCAATAATAACACAAGGATAATCTTTTTGCACCAAAAAACAACAAACTTTTTATACAGCCACGAAATACATAATAAAATTCAAATAAATCCAAAGGTGATAAAACATGCTAGACATCAAATTCATAAGAGAAAACCCAGACAAAGTCAAAAAAAACATCAAGAAAAAGTTTCAGGAGAACAAACTAGAATTAGTTGACAAGTTTCTGACGGCTGACAAGCAGCATAGAGAATTAATGAAAGAATCGCAGGAACTAAGGCATAAAAGGAATATAATTACAGACGATATAAACAAAGCGAAAAAAAAAGGTAAAGATGCAAAAAAGCTTATTGAAAAAGCAAAAAAGATTCCTGCAAAAATCAAAGAGATTGAAGAAAAGCAGAATTCTCTGGCTGTTGAAATCAAGGATTATCTTTATAAGATTCCAAATATGATTCATGAATCTGTTCCAATTGGAAAAGATGAGAAGGAAAATGTTGAAATTAAAAAGATTGGCACACCTAAGAACTTTGCTTTTGAAGTGAAGAATCATGCAGAACTAGCTGAAGAGCTGGGAGTTATAGATTTTGATATTTCTGCAGAGATATCAGGCAAAGGATTTT
>JAYEPB010000049.1:0-15758 GCA_034723595.1 Nanobdellota archaeon | reverse complement strand
CATAAATAAAAAAAAGTTTTTCCCACCCCCCACCCCTGTTCTAGGTTCTTCCATATTTTCTGACTTTGTTATATATCCAAACTTTTCTTTTTAGCTCAATTAGTATGTTCTCCGTCTTCTTCCCTTTAGCAGAATCTCCATAACCTCTTTTTATTCCTGAAAAATGCCCTTCTGTCAATGGCCATCTTCCTCCATAATCTGTATCATCTGCCCAAATCCTATAACCTAATTCCTTAAATTTAATCACTTCCTTTTTCCGCCTAATAGATCCTCTTGCTTTAGTACTTGCATCTGAACGAATCCTAATCGCAGATTCAATATTATTATCTTCAAGAAAATTAAAAAATTTTTTAGTATCAAACGCTCCATCATCATAGCTTTTGACAATGTTCCCACCCTCGTTTAAGATTTCACTAATATGTTTCTCAGCAATTTCTGGTTCTGATTTAACCCCTTTTTCGTTGACAACCACTTCGACTTTTAAAATATCGTCTTTAGTTGCTGTTATTACAACTCTAGCAAATTTTCTTCTGGTTTGACCATATGTACTTTGAAAATATTCTCCTGCATTAGTCATTTTAAACCCAGAACCATCTGTCCCCTCATGAATCTCAACACCTTTTGGAATTGAAAATTTGAGGTTAATTTTAAGAATACGCCTATGGATAGTTGCATGGTCATTGCATTTTGGAATTAATTTATATCCTTCAAGTTTTCTAGTTATAGCTTCTGCCCCTCTTGTGGAAAATTTTTCTACTAATAATGCTTGAAATTCAATCATTGAATTTGGAAATTGATATGGAGCACCCCTCTTTCCTTTATTCATCTCTTTTAATTCATCTTCCCAGGATTCAACCCAATCAAGATCTAAATATATCTCATATCTTTTGAGTAATTCAGCCTGATATTGTTTATGATTTCTTTTATCTTCAAATTCCTTGCCCCATCGTTTATTTTTAGCCATTTAAGATCACCTATATTCTAGAGTATAGAAAAGTTTAAATATGTTTAAACATATAAATGTTTCGATATGAGAAAAATCAAAATAACTAATAAACAAATCATCTTAAAGGATGATATAGAAGAAATTGCTGAAGGTCAAGTAAAGAAGATAGGTAATGGTGCTATGATATTATCATCAAAAAAACATTTGGGAAAAAATGTTTATATTCTTATAAGGAAGAATTAATATTTATGCGACACAGCATGTTTTACCCCTCATTTTCAGCCATAACAATTGCAAACCCACTGAAATTGGTGTTTTCAGGATAATCCTGCCTGGAAAACCCTTAATTTAAGAATGTGATTAGAATAAAATCTCTGCCAGGCAGATCATTTCTTCAGCCAGGTAATTTCTTCCTTATCAAGATCAATCTCTTCTGCTATTGAATCTGCCATAATCTTGTCATTCTTGAATATCAGCTTGAAATAATCAATATTTTTCAATACAGATTTTGATGATGCATGAGTCTGTTTTGCAATCTTCTCAGCGATAGATTTTTTCTTCAGACTCTTCTGCTTTGCCCACCACATCTTGAGAATCCTGCCAGTTGGCTTGTATTCAACAAACTTCTTATATTTCTCATCTTTTGCTACAGCTACTCCTGCGCTTATCATTGCATTTATATATATCATGAATCGCCAATGCTGCCATCTTCTTATTCTTCTGCTGAAGATATTAGCTTTGCTTAGCATATCATAAGCTCTTGCGCGGTCTGCTGGCTTTTCATATTCCTTAGGCATATTCTCATCTATCCAAAGCATAGCAGTATCAAGATCCTCTTCAATATTATCAAGAGCAGTGATTGCGATTACAGGGTCTGTAGTCTTGAATATCTTTCTTAGCGCTTCTATGATAGTTTCTGTCTGATTTCTTCCTCCAAGTTCATCAATCGCTTCTCTGGTGATTGTTCCTGATTGTATAAATACAGTCTGGAGATCATTTATCGCTGCCCTGAGGTCTCCTGCACACCGCCTGCCGAGAGTGGTAAGAGTGCCATCTTCTGCCTTAACATTCTCTGCCCTGCATATCTTTTCAAGCACAACAGCAGCATCCTTATGTGATATAGGCAGGAACTGGACCATTCTTGTCTTGTTTCTCAGGCTGCTGAATTTATTGCCCCATGGATTCATTGCAGTAAGCAATATGGGAAATGGAGATTTTTTGATTATATTAATAATAGCAGGCATTCCACCCCTGTCTTTTGTTCCGGAAAGCCCGTCAACTTCATCAAGCAGGATTATCTTTCCTTTTGAGAACAGGCTCATCTGGTTTACTGCTGAACCTACCCTTTTGATAATCTGGTCTTTGTTTCTTATATCACTTGCATTGACTTCAATTATCTCAAGCCCAAGTTCTTTTGCTATAGCATGAGCAGAAGATGTCTTTCCACTGCCGCTGGGACCATGAAGAAGCATGGCTTTTTTCTTCTGATTCTTGAAATTCACAACAAAATCCCTTATCTGGCTGGTCGCCTCGTCCTGACCTGTAACTTCAGCCAGTGTCTTAGGTATATAAGTGATAATCCACGGCGATAAATTGCTTGATTTCTCCATGAATTATAAGAGGATATTGCTTATTTATTAAAGTTTTGTATTTGGTAAAAATATCTAAGGATTTCTATGGAAAATCTCATTGTAAAAATGAGCACATTTTTTTGACGAGGAGAACAATTGAACAAATAAAGAGAGAAATTCATTTAGAAATGAACTCCGCCCAGACATAAATATAGGGGTATTGACATTTCTGAGTATTAAAGTGATTCCTAAAAATCTAAGGATATCATCTAGGTAACAACTCGCTTTTTTATTTTTCACTAGCCACTTAGACGTATGTAATAAGTCGGATGTAACGGAGCACAATCATCTTCAAAACTTTAGAAGGGTTATTAGAAGGCTCTGCTTCCCCGTATGGGGCGACCCCCAGCGACGAGCAGGAGACTAAAAAGGAAGAAGTTTTGACTGAGGATGCTGGTGCTCCTTGGATAGCTGACTTATTACATACAATTAGACGCAGATTATTTAAAGATGAACAATTTACCCCTTTGTAAATGAAAGAAAAAAACAAACTTGTTGTCTTTCAGGACAAAAAAATTAGACGAATTTGGCATAATGATGAGTGGTATTTCTCTATTGTTGATATCGTGGCAGTTTTAACTGATCAAGATGATTTTCAAAAAGCTAGAAAGTATTGGAATAAGCTGTCTCAAAGATTAAAGGAAGAAGGAGTTGAGTTGGTGACAATTTGTCACCGACTGAAATTAATTGCTGCTGATGGTAAGTATTATGCAACAAGCTGTGCTAATACAAAATCTCTATTCAGAATTATTCAATCAATACCTTCAAAAAAGGCAGAACCATTAAAATTGTGGCTTGCTCAAGTAGGATATGAGAGAATTGAAGAAATTGAAAATCCAGAATTAGGACAAGATAGAATTAAAGAGTATTATGAACTAAAAGGTTATCCTAAAGACTGGGTTGATAAAAGACTTCGTGGAATTGCAATAAGACAAGAACTAACAGATGAATGGAAAAACAGAGACATCGAAACACAAAAAGAATTCGCAATTCTAACAAATGAAATTAGTAAATCCACTTTTGGCAAAACTATTGGAGAATACAAAGAATTCAAAAAACTTCAAAAGAAAAACCAAAACCTAAGAGATCATATGACTGATTGGGAATTGATTCTCACAATGCTTGGAGAAAAAGCAACAACAGACATAACAAAAGAAAGAAATTCACAAGGATTTGAAAAATGCAAAGAATCTGCAAACAAAGGCGGAAATATCGCTAAACGAACAAGAGAAGATATAGAAAAAAATATTGGAGGAAGCGTTATTTCTAAAGAAAATTATTTACCTAAACAAAAAAAAGAGAAAAAGTTAAAGTAATGACTTACTTTTTCATTTTTATAATATTCAAAAAGATAAGATTTAAAGATACTAACATTTTTTTGATTTATATGGGAAAGAATTTCAAAAATAGAATAAAATTATGATGGTGATAAGATGGAACTTCCAAAAAAATATAATGCAAAAGAAAATGAAAAGATGCTCCAGGAATTATGGGAGAAAGATGGAATATACAAGTTTGATACTGAATCTGATAAAGAGATATATTCAATTGACACTCCCCCGCCTACAATAAGCGGAAAGATGCATATAGGTCATGCATTCTCATATTCACAGCAGGATATGATTGCAAGATACAAGAGAATGAAAGGCTTTAATGTATTTTATCCATTCGGAACAGACGACAACGGCCTTCCGACTGACAGGCTTGTGGAGAAGACTAAGAAGATTAAATCCAATAGAATGGACAGGAAAGATTATATCAAGCTTGTCCTGAAGACTCTTGACGAGATCAGACCAAAGTTTATTGCAGATTGGAAAAGGATAGGGATGAGCTGTGATTTTAACATGTACTATACAACAATCAATGAGCACTGCCAGAAGCTGTCACAGAAATCATTTATCGACCTATACAAGGCAGGCAGGGAATACAGAAAAGATGCTCCAACCATGTGGTGCCCTGAATGCAAGACAGGAATCTCTCAGGTTGAATGCGAGGATAAGATGCTTGATTCATTCTTCAATGACATAATATTCAGGATAGAGGGGGAAGATATGATAATCTCTACAACCAGACCTGAACTTTTACCTGCCTGTGTTGCAGTATTCTATCATCCGGATGATAAGAGGTTCCAGAAACATGAGGGCAAGATGGCAAAAGTTCCGCTTTTTGATTTTGAAGTTCCTGTTCTTGCTGATGAAAGAGCAGATCCTGAAAAAGGAAGCGGATTAGTTATGTGCTGCACTTTTGGTGACCAGACAGATATGGAATGGCAAAAAGCCCACAATCTTCCTATCAAGATAGCGATATCTCATGGCGGAAAGATGACTGAGATTGCAGGAAAATATGCTGGCATGAAAATCAAAGCAGCAAGAAGCATGATAATTGAAGACCTTAAGGACAGAAAGCTGCTTGTGTCGCAGAAACCAATTCAGCATGCAGTCAATGTCCATGAAAGATGCGGCACAGAGATTGAATTTATAAAATCAAAGCAGTGGTTTATTAAATATCTTGACCTTAAGGATGATATGATTAAGTGGGGGGCTGAACTAAATTGGTATCCAAAGCATATGAAGCATAGGTATGATAACTGGGTAAAGGGCCTTCAGTGGGACTGGCTTATAAGCAGGCAAAGGCATTATGGGATACCTTTTCCTGTATGGTATTGCAAGGATTGCGATGAAGTGATTCTTGCAAGAGAAGAAGATCTGCCTGTTGATCCTCTTGAAGACAAGCCTCCATTGGACAAATGCCCTAAATGCGGTTGCGCAGAATTTGAGCCAGAAAAGGATATAATTGACACATGGGCAACATCATCTCTTACTCCTCAGCTTTGCACACAATTGCTTAAGAACAAGCCGATATACAAAAAGCTGTTCCCAATGGACTTAAGACCCCAGGCGCATGATATTATCACATTCTGGCTTTTTAATACTGTAGTGAAATCAAGATTACACTATAATGTAAATCCATGGAAAGATGTAGTCATAATGGGCCATGCACAGGATCCCCATAGAAAAAAGATGAGCAAGTCTAAAGGAAATGTTGTAGACCCAAGGGTTATGATTGAGAAGTTCAATGCAGATGCGCTCAGGTTCTGGGCAGCAGGAACAAAGCTTGGAGAAGACCTGCCGTTTATGGAAAAAGATCTTGTGACTGCAAATAAAATCATAACAAAGCTGTGGAATGCTTCAAAATTTGCCATAATGCATCTTGAGGATTATAGTGGTGAATTTGATATATCAAAGCTGGAAGTCATAGACAAGTGGATGCTATCCAGGATGAACAGGCTTATCAAAGGATGCACTGAGTCATTTGACAAATATGAATTTTTCAGGACAAAGTCAGAGACAGAGCTTTTCTTCTGGCAGACATTCTGCGATAATTATATGGAGATTGCCAAGCACAGGCTCTATAATCCAGATATATATGGAGAGGACGCAAGAAAAAGCGCGCAATATACTTTATACACAGTCGTGCTCAATGTGCTTAAGCTTTTTGCTCCAATCATGCCATACATAACAGAAGCGACATATAAGCTGTATTTTGCAGAGAAAGAGGGCTGCAAGTCAATCCATAATGCAAAATGGCCTGAATTTAATGAAAGCATGATTGATGAAGAATCAGAGGCTGCTGGAGATCTTGTTGTATATGCTGTCACAAATGCAAGAAGGGCAAAAAGCGAGAAAAATGTCAGTCTTAAGACTCCTATAGTAAATATGGTTCTAAAATCAAAGCTGAACATGGATGATTTCAAGAAGATTGAACGAGACATAACTGCTACAACATTCACTGAAATCATCAGATATGAGGAGTTAAATAAAGACTCGAAGATTGATTATGAGCATGAGATAGCACTTTAAAAAGTTTCCGCAGGAAATTTTTTATTATAGTTAAGATTTGGTAATTCTAATCCCTTACCTACTCATTAGTAGTCACTAAACCACAATATTTAAAAAGGCTGCTAGGTTTTATAATTATATATAAATAATCAACAATAAGAAACAATGTTTCAAACATACAAAACTGTATTTTAAACAAAGTTTCTATCGCAACTTTTGCCTTGGATTATAAAAATAACTAAGACAAAACTGCTGCAGAAAAAGGTTGTAAACGAAAAGAAATTATTTACTTTTGGCCTTTGGATCAAATTGGATTTTTATGCGGAATACCACAAGGTGAAAAACCCTATGTTCCGACGATAAAGTCTGATTTTGATTTGATTTTAGTAGAGTATGTTTTCTTATGATAATAATGATAATTATTGACCATTTTTGATGAAAGGAAGTGAAAAATGGAACTTAATCCAGTTTTACTGTTAAAGGTTGCCAGTTTTATTAGCTGGGTGGAACTCCCGTTTTGGTGGCTTATGCTTAAGGTTATGAAGAAAAACAAACCAATAAATAAACCAATCAACACCAGAACAGAAATAAGAACAGAAATAAGAATTCGAAAGACAATTGATATAATGAAGAAAATAACAGCTGTCTCAATAATGATTTTATCCGGAATCATTGTCTTAGAATTTTTGGTCATCAATCCTGAAAAAATTAGTTTTATAAAATCAGCTTGCTTAATCGGGATTCTAATCCCTCTCTGCCTTTTTCTCAATATATTTGAAAAAATAGTTGAGGAAATGATAAAACAAAGGAGGAAAGACTAAGCATTCTGCCAAGAGGAAAACCACAACACAATCCTGCTGAACTTCTGGCATCAGAAAAGATGTCACAATTGCTTCTAGAGACAAAAACAAGATATTCTGACAGTTATATTATTATTGATTCACCACCGCCACAGCTCGCTGCAGAGACAGGTGTAATAGCAAGACAGGTTGATGGGATTATTATGGTTGTAAAATTCGGAAGTACACCTAGTGCAATGGTTAAAGATACTTTAGATAAATTAGATAAAAACAAGGTGCTTGGAGTTATTGTTAACCGATTCGATGCACAATCAATGAAATATGGTTCTGGAAGGTACAGGCAATATGATAATTATTATGCTAAATTGGAAGGAGGTAAAGGAGTATGATTATTAGTTCAATTATTGGCACATTAATAGCAATCGGCTTGGTGGTGTATTTTGTTAATAAAGGCAAAAAGCCTGAAGCGCCAAGTCATGGTGAAGAGACAAGTGTATCTAAACAACCTGATTCTGAGAAAGAAATTAAGGAAATGATGAATCAGTTGCTGCAGCTGAACATCAGGGTAAGGATTGAGGGCATGGCTATGGATGTACTGGAAAGAGTTGAAAGCATAATTGATACTCTCCAGGAATTAGTGCCTGTCATGAACAAATCCTATCCTGGCAACGATTTAACCTGGGAAGTGAATCAGTCAGTCAGGGACTATCTTCCTAATAAAGTAATTCAGCCTTTTTTAAATCTTACTCAGGAAGAGCAGACTAAATTGAAGGTGCAATTCATGGAAAGTTCTTCCATGCTGCAAAGTGCTTTAGCTGAAATCTCTGATGTGGTCAAGAATAATCGAGTAGGAGAGTTCCAGGCTAAGGCCAAATTTATGAAAGTGCGTTTCGCCAGATAATCAGTTAAACTATTAACAATTTTAAGTTAAGGAGAAATTCAATGACGCAAGAAACAGCAGTAAAAGAAGTAGTAGTAGGAGAAGTAGTTGAAGTTCCCACAGAAAAAGAAACCCAAACAGAGAATCTGCCAGCAGTTCTTAATCCTCAGGCTCCAAAACTGCCTGCTGATGAGATTAGCAAGGCTGATGAAGTTGCGCAACAGTTGGCTGCTACATTGCTTGAAGACCCTGACAACAGGTCTGTTTTGAGAGAAATGACAAGTCTTGGCCAAGGATCCCAGGACAGATGCAATGGAGAGTTTCATCTTATGAGAAAATCTCTTGGAACTACTATGAAGAAGATGAAATCTGGGGAAAAGAATGAACTCCCGGGCAATATGCTGGCAATGCGAAAAGTTATGGATGATATGAACCCCTATCCTGCTCTTGAACAGCTTAAGCAGGTGAAAGATTTGAAAGGGGTGAAAGGCTGGATGGCAAGAACATTCAAGAAAGTTCCTAAAGTAGGAGAGATTCTGTATGAAATCTCAGTTAAATATGAAAGTCTGCAAGACCAGGTTGACGCAATAGTCGGAGGTCTGCGGTTAGGATCAGACAGGCTTCTTGAGAATGTTCTTGAGATTGAGCAGAGATATGTTAATCTGCAGGATCTCCAGAAGGTGATTCAACTGAAAGCTTACCAAGTCGAAACCATTTGGTCTGCTCTCGAGAAAGCAAAAGAGCAGAATGAAGATGATACAATAAATCAAAAACTCCAGGCAGCGATTGTTAAATCTGCCAGGCGCGCTCAGAACTTGAGGATTACTGAGCAGGCGTTTAATCAATTTTTTGTCACAATGAATATGACCATGGATACTCATGATTCTCTCCGTGATGGGATCCTGAGCATGATTACCCTGACTCGCCCGGTTCTGGAAAATGGGTTGGCATTGCAAGTGGCTCAGCAGGAAGAAAGGGAAATCGCTGAGGCTCTGGCAGCTAATCAGGAGTATCTTGGAAACATGATGAAGCAGATAGCTACATCTGCTGCTGAAAATTCCGAATATGTTACTGATCTGGTTAATTCGCCTCTCATGAAGATTCAGGATTTAACAGATTCATACAATATTCTGATGAAGTCCATGGAGAAAAATGAATCTGCTCAGGTCAAGATGGTTGAAGGAGCCAAAGAGGCTGTTGAGCAGTTGAAGGGAATGTCTGATGTATTAGAGCAAAAGGCAAATGCTCAGGCAGATGCACGCAAATCAATAGGTAATGTTGGTATAATTGAATAAGGAAGGAGGTAATTTTATGAGTGAACTTAATCCTGCATTTAGTATGTCTCTGGCAAGGCAGTTTAATGCTATCAGGCAGCTATCTCCAGAAAATCTCATCCTGAAGAAAGATAGATGGAATCATACAATCAAGGATGTCAAAAAATCCGGATTCATCTGTTATGATGGTAGAACTTACCTTGTGAAAGAGGTTGGATCATATCAGGAATTCGATGAGAAATTCGTAAATAGTTCAAGTCTACCCTGGTTTGAGCTCAAGCTCTTTTGCATAGACACAGGCGAAATTGTAAATCTTGAGTGGGAAGAAGATGATGATATTGAGGTTTCAATGACTCTAAAGGAACTCAAGTTCTCTGACTTGCGTGATGATGAAAGGGAGGCAGTTGATGAGGATGACCTTGATCAGATCGCAGAGGAGGAGGAAGGAATTTTCTTTGGTGGGAAGAAATTCGATTATGACGATGACTATCCTGCAAAGTATTATCGCAACAGCATTATAGAAGGAGGTGATAAGGTCTATATGTATGAGTTCGAGGCTCAGGATGGCACTTGCCTGACAATCGAAGAGTGGCAGCAATCAGGCGGCAAAGAAGAGTACAAGATCTATCTGAGCAGCCAGATTGATGTTAATAACATTGAAATTATTAGTTTAGGAGGTTGATTATGGGTCAAAGTTTAGATTATATTGATCAATCTGCTTTTGGTCTCCGTCTGAATATAATTGAGGGTGAACTTGATAAGGGTCAATTTAATCTCCTTGACCATGGCACCCTCACCTCACCGGATTTCATCCTTGAAGCAGCTGTGATAGGCGCGAGTCACATTCTGACTATTAACAACGCTTATGCTGTATTTCATGAAGTATTTGCCTGCATAGATGTACAAACTGACAGCAGAAGAGCATTTTATGGTCCACTTGATAAAGTTGCTGGCAGACTGAATCTTATATTTGGTGGGCAGATACATTATGAATTTAGGTCACAGCTATGTTCTTGGACTGATGGTGAATCATACCTCAACGAGATTGAAAATCAGGTGAGGACATATAAAAACAAAGCAGATTATCTGGCATTGGCTTACGAGTTCCCTCATGGAAAACTGGAAACAGTCCCAAAAACAATTGTTTTTGCCCAAACTAAAGGACCAGAAGTGGATATAAATACTATTCACTCTTATCCAAGTGAGAAGAATATCGTAATAACAAAAACTTTAGTAAACTTAAATTAGTTAATTTTTAAAGGAGATTTAATATGAGAATACTAAGAACACTTAAGTATTTTGTCATTATTATGACTGCTCTCCTTCTTACTGCCTGCGGACTGCCATCAGATGTAAAAAAGCAGACTGATGAGATACCTGGAAGGATTGAAGCAGTTGGGAAAGAGATTAGTGGTAAGAAGGATAACTATACAAAACTGAAGGGGTCAGATCAGTTTAAGTTCTTTGCCCCGTATGCGAAAAATGAGAACTGGAGCGCGTTTTTTACTGAAGCAGAAGACGAACTTAAACGCGCTAAAGTATATTATGATTCTAAAGTGATGCCTATCAGGAAGAGGAATAAAGAAGATGATGCGACAGCTATTAGAATCGAAATTGCCCAGGTCAATAGAATCATAGCAAGCGCAGTAAAGAGTTCGAAAAAAACAGCTGCACGAATGGGGTTTCTTGAGGCAGTAAAGAAGGAAGCTCCGAAGATGGTTGAAAAGGCTGAAAAAGATGTAGTTAAGAGCGGTGAAATCATTGAGTCATTAGATGGTTTAATTGCTAGTGCAAAAACAGAGTATCCTAATAAAGCTGATGAGATTGCAGGAAAATATGCGCCCCTTAATAAGCTGCATAAGGATGCTCAGGATGCGCTTATAATTTCTCAGGCTGAGTTTAAGCTGCACGAGTCTGGCAAAGCAGCTGATTATTCAAAGCTTGGGGATGGCACTGTTCTTGCAGATACGAATCTGAATAAGATTATATCTCTTGACAAGGCTCTGCGCCCGAAGATTGGTGAATTGTACCAGAGCTATACTAAGATTCTCAAGGATATGAGAATCGATTATTATGTCCAAGTAGGACGCGTGAGTTGGGATGAAAGTTCTGACTTCGCCAAAGAAACCAATTACATATATCCAGCCAGGAAAGTAGGCAGTGAAGTCCATGAGTATTTTGCCAAGCTTAAGCCTGAAACAGTACCTGCAAAGTATCAAAAATTCTGGGGTGAGAGCTATAAGATATATGTTGTTAAGGATAAGTGGAACATTCTTAATATTCAACCAAAAGAGAGTTGGCCAAGTTCATTTGATGACCATGCTGAATTCTGGATTGAAGATGTATCTGTGAAAACATATCAGAAATACCTTATTGTCCAGAACGGCGAGCGCAAGGAGACTGGCTGGGTCAATGTTGATGAGGAAGATTATGAAGAAAACATAGATAACCTTGGCATGGAGATTGTCAGCAAGCCTTACGGCTATTTTGAGGAAGATAAGCTTGAGGAAGCTGCGCCTCCTGGCATGTCAAATGTAGGTAATCCTAAATATGGCAAATGGGTAACCAATTCCAGCGGTCAGAGACAATGGGGATGGTTTGAGCATTACATGTTTTACAACCTGATGTTCGGTGGTTCGTCCCGTAATTATTATTCTTACAATGGCTGGAACAGTTGGAATAATGATTACCGAGGCAGAGAGCCTTATTATGGTAGAAATACATCTGGAGGTCAGAAGTATGGGACACACGGCTCTTCAGTCAGAACCAGCCCAAAGTACAATAAAACATCCTTTGCGAGAAAAGGCGGTTTCAAAAGGCCTGTTGCTTCAATACGAGGTGCTGGTCCAAGCAGTCGAGGCGGCGGTCCAGGTGGGAGGGGTAAATAAGCAGGCATGTGCTAATATTTCGCTTAATTAAACTAATAGAATTAACTAATATAAAATAAAAAGTTTTAAGGAGAACTATTATGAATAATATATTGTTCACGAATTTTTGGCAGGGGTTGATTTATTGTCTTGTGGCATTCTTCGGGATCTGGGTTGCGAAAATCTTCGCAGACCTAAGAACAACAAAATTCGATGATGACCGTGAAATCGAGGAAAAAAGTAATAAAGGTGTGGGATTCAGAAGAGCTGGTCTTTATATAGGTATTGGCATAGGTATTGCCGGTGCACTAAGCGGAAATGCTGTTCATGATTTCTGGACTGATCTTTTCACATTGATTATTGACGGTACTCTGATTACAACCTGTCTATTTCTAGGTAGGGAAGTTTGCGATAAGGTTATGCTAGCCGGAATTAACAATGATGATGAAGTCCAGGAAGGCAATACTGCAGTTGGCCTGGCAGAGTGCGGGATGTATCTTGCAACAGGTTGCATTCTAAACGGTGCATTTAGTGGAGATGGAACAGTAAAATTGATTATTGGCCTACTGAGCGCGATAGTCTTCTTTGTCATTGGTCAGATAGCCTTGTGCATCTGCGGATATATTTATGAATTGATCACTTCATTTAATGTAAAAGAAGAGATCAAAAAGAACAACGCAGCTGCGGGGTTAGCACTTGGGGGCATACTCTTTGCATTAGGCATTATTCTTCGCGCAAGTCTTACAGGAGATTTTGTGGACTGGATAACAGATATAACCTCCTTTTCCCTTTGTGCAGGTTATGGTATGCTTATGCTTCTGGTTTTCAAAAAGCTCATAGATAAATTTCTGCTTCCAAACACAAGTCTAAGAGCAGAGATAAAAGACCAGAATGTTGCTGCTCTTGCCATGACAGAGGGAGCTATTATTGCAGTAGCGCTTATAATCAGCTCTGTAATATAGCCTCTGACTTAAATCTTTAATATAAGCTGAGGAAGGTGTCCCCTAGTTCTGTTTCTTTTAAGGAAATAGGGGACACCTAACACACTATCTTTCTATTTTAGCAAGTGCAAGGAATTATACCTTGTATTTGCTAGCCCCTGTATTTGCTAAAGGAGAAAAGTAAGATTAAGAATTATAACTAAATGGAGGATAATCATGACTCAACTAGTAACTACAGTAAAAGACCGGATGATGTTTCGCTGGTCGATTAAATTCAACTGGGCATCTTTCCTTCTCATATCCTGCATGTTTGCTACAGGCGCATGCGGTCTTGTATTGGAATTTATCCAGAGCACTGTTGGAACCTATATTTTTGGAAATTCGATAGAACAATACAGCATAACCATGGGATTGATGCTTTTTATGATGGGTGTTGCTGCAAAATTACAGAAGTATTTTAGCGATAGGAATCTTATTGAAATATTCATAGGAATTGAGATTCTTCTCGCAATTATTGGAGGCTATTCACCAATTGCTACTTACTGGGCATATGGGATTATGGAAGCGCATGTCAAACTTGTCCAGTATTTTTTCATTATGTCATTAGGGCTTCTTATCGGTTTAGAAATTCCTGTTGTGATGCGAATCAATGAGAAATATTATAAGAAACTCAGCCTCAACATTGAAAAGGTTTTCAGCGCAGATTACATTGGTGCGCTTTTAGGCACATTTCTATGGGTGTATTACCTTCTTAGGAGATTCCCACTCACTGAAATAAGCTTCATCCTTGCAGGAGTAAACTTTGGTGTTGCTGTGGTTACGGCAATCTATTTTATTCACAAGAACATGATTGCGAAGAAGCTCACAATAATTATATTGATGATTTTTACAGCCATAAGCCTTTTTATCGGATACAATCACAATCGCAACTGGAATAAACTTCTGGAACAACACCTTTATGATGACCCAATTGTATTCTCAACCACAACAAAATATCAGCATCTTGTTATGACTCATAGCAGGGCAATTGACGAGTATCGTTTTTTCATCAATAGCAACCTACAATTTTGCAGTACTGATGAAGAAAGATATCATGAGCCTCTTGTTCATCCAGTGATGAATCTTGTTTCAAGTCACAAGAGGGTATTGATCCTTGGCGGCGGAGATGGCATGGCGCTTAGAGAAGTTCTGAAGTACCCTGATGTTGAAGAAGTGCTGCTTGTTGATCTGGATCCAGCTATGACTCAGTTTTGCTCGCAAAATCCTATTTTGCGGAAACTTAATCAGAATTCGTTTAAAGATGCCAGGGTGGTTACTATGATTGGGCATGGAATCACAACTGATGGCAGCAAACCGATTTATATGGAAACCGGGATTATCAGCAAAGATAAAGAGAAACAAAACAAAGTTGAGAAAATCGCAGATGTAGCTATCCTTAATCTTGATGCTGATAAATTCCTGTCTGAAGTGAGGGGCAAATGGAATGTTATAATTATAGATTTCCCTGATCCTTCAGGTATTGAACTTGCCAAGCTATATTCCAAAGAGTTCTACCTAAAGCTCAGGCGTATCCTTGCTGAACATGGCATGATTGTCGTGCAATCAACTTCACCATATTATGCAAGGGAGAGCTACCTGTGCATTATGCGCACTATGGAAGATGCTGGGTTCAATACTCTTCCTTTTCATGAGAATGTTCCAAGCTTTGGCGATTGGGGTTGGTTCATTGCCTGGAAGAACAATTTTTCTAAAAATGCAGTGGTAAGACAGATAGAAGAATTGGATTTCAATGTATCTACAAAATACCTTACTCCTGATGTATTCAGGAGAGCGCTTGTTTTTGGAAAAAACGAGCTTGTATCCAAATATAATGAAGTCAATACTTTGATGTACCCTATTCTGCTTCATTATTACCTTAAGGAAAGCTGGCTCACAGATTAATCTAAAAAAAGAATATTATTAAATCCTGGTTTGGAGGGCAGTATGATATTTATAATTCAAAGGTTGTATAATAGGCTTAGGCACCATGCTCCTCTTAAAATGTTTGTCAATTCATTGCTATTCCTGATTGTGGTTTTCATTCTTCATACAATGTTCTTTAAGTCTTTGGAGAGTGTAAGCTGGGAAGAATCACTTTGGCAGACATGGCAGACATTCACAACAGTAGGGTATGGCAATCAACCTGCCTCAACAACTGGCGGGCGGTGGACTACAATCTTTTTTGGCACAGTGGGAATTGCATTCTTAGGTGTGATAATTTCCCAGGCATTTGACCTTAAAGAAGACCGGAGAGAAAGGAGGCAATTAGGCATGATGGAGAATCCCCATAAAGACGGAATTGTTATTATTAATTATCCAGGTGAAAGTGCGTTATTGGGCCTTATCAAAGAGATTAAGCATCTTGATAAGAGGGCAGCATTTTGTATTATTGATGAAAAGATAGAGCAACTGCCGCCGGTTTTATCTACGTTTGATAATATTCATTTTGTAAAGGGAAATCTTTTGAATGAAGAAACTTACAAAAAGGCAGGAGTTCATAAAAGTAAAGCTATAGTTGTGTTCCCTAGCGAACCTGGCATA
>JAYEPB010000048.1:0-4051 GCA_034723595.1 Nanobdellota archaeon | reverse complement strand
ACCAGGACAAGAAACATTAATTGATTTGTTTGTTGTAAAATTCAAAAGACCACCAATAAATTGCATAGCCTGCTCAAGAATCAAATTTGATGATAATCTGGAGGCTAGATTTCAGAATGAAAACATAAAAACAATAAATGAATGGATGCAGAAGACACCTATCCCTGCTGACCCTGAGCAGAAAAGTTATTGGGAATATACTCTTCCTGACCAGTCTTTGGAAAGTATCTATAGGGCAGGAGAAAGATTTGATTATGATACAGATAAAACATATCTAATTGCTTTTGCAAGAGTGAATGTCCATAAAGGAGCTGAATATGTCAGAGATGTCATTGATATCTTTCCATTTTACAGCGAAGATGATCATCCAGAGGACATCAGCACTTTGCTATTGATTCCTTATGAAAAAGCAAATGAATATTGCACTTTTATGATTGGGTGAAATAAGACAAAAATGTTATTTAAATTGAACAAAAAAGGAGAATTGCCTGGATGGAATATTATCATCATGCTAATCTTGGGTCTTATTGGGCTTTTGATTGTGATATATATTGTATATAAATCAAGAGGAAGCGCTTTTGAATCAATAGATTTACTGAAAAATATTTTAGGGATGTAGCTGATGAGAAACTTAAGGAAAAGCAAGAAAGGATTTGGATGGGGACCAATTATCCAGATGATTCTTGGAGCTATAGTTATCGCTCTGGTTGTGCTGGCTATAAATAAGCCTCTTTTAGCTGCAACAAAGTCTTTCTTTGCAAAGGAAGAGCTTAAGCTAAAGCTGCCTGGAGAAGAAGGGTTTGTACCGTTCACACCGCAATATACAACTGAAGAACAGACAGTGGTTGATTCTATGAATGGGCTTATTATGGCGATAAATTCCATAGCAACAAATACGAGAGTGGATAAGTATTCTGAGAATAAGATTGAAGCTGAAAAGGTTGCATTCAAGAGTTATAAGATTGCATTTTCAACTCATCTTGAGATTGAAGAAGACGGGCTAAATGATTTCAGAGACTGGGCTTTTGAGAAAGAATTCGAGATAAAATCAGATGCAGAAGGAAATATCGTGAGGCAGGGCGACCATAAAATTTTTGCAGATTATATCTATGGCTCATGCACTAATGATAATGAAAGGGATTTGATTTTTGGAGACAGCAGAGGTTGGGTGGATTGTAATTCAAAGTTGCCTAAAACATCTAAAGATGATGGTGATTGCTATTGCACTGATGAAGATGATAACACTGGCTTTGAAGAGTTGAATGATTTGAAAATAAGGGAAGATCTGATTAAAAAAGCAGAAAAGATCAATCTTGCGCCAGTCAGAGATATAAAACCAGTCTATAATATTGTCCTAACAACATATGATGAGCAAGGCAATGAGATATGCAGGGCAGGCACATGGGAAGTCAAAGATAAGATTACAGATAAGTCTGTGAATGACCTTCTGGTGTGGGGGTCGCACAAGAGTGTATGCTCACCTGATGGATGCGACAGAGATGGTGATGGCATCTGGGGTTCATACGGTCCAGAGCTTTATGGGAAAGACTGGTGGGAGACTCTTCCGCCTGGCTTTGACAAGAGCAGAATCCCTCCAGAGAAAATAGATCAGTATTTCCCAAACAGAAAGATTCAGGCTATAGAAGATAATGGCGAAGGATGCCTTGATTCACCAACATGGGTTGAGTGCCCAGGCATAAAGATCTATTATTGCGGGAAATATGGTTCTGAAACCGGGGCTGGCTCTGAATTTGATTATTATTATAATATAGACAGTGATGGAGATATACACAATAGAGCAGGAATAAAAGTATTATGGGATATAGATTCTAACTATACTGGCTGCATCAAGGACGATGCAGCTTGCCTTAAAGACGGAGGCAAAAAAGGCTATTCTTCTGCTAACAGGGAGTATTCTGACACTATTGCAATGCGAGATTCAGATGCTAAAAAATTGGGTGATTTCTTAGTAGGCTCTGAGGAATATGCTAAAAGCTATGATTTAGGTATGCTTGCGCTTGCTGTTGCAAAGCCTTTACTTACAGGGAATGTATTAGAGATGAGAAAAATAAATGACCCAACAGTATTCTGCTATGATGGCAAGAGGATAGGCACAAGCGCAACAACTGTAAAATGTGATCCAGACTTTGGCGGGTGCGCAGTATGCAATTTTGAAATGTCTCAGAATATCACTAAGGATTATTCAAGCGCATTAAGTTATATTGCAGGATATGGAGATCCTAAATATGTGATGTATTATGAAGCATTTCCTGCTGGGGAAGAGGAGGCATGGGCACTTGATGAATTATCAGTGGGTTTATATTCTATTGCCGCATGGAATCTTGCTGCACAGGCATTGCCTTTAGGCGGACCAGTACTTGCAAAAATAAAAGGTTTATCAAAATATTTGAGAAAATCTATTCTTGTACCAAGCATTATAACAAGAATTGTAAAAGGAGGGTTTAAACCTATAGCGTGGTTTGGGAAAAAAAGTAAAGAACAAATTGAAAAACTTGGGAATGAGGTTTCAAACGCTATAAGAAGCACTATAAAAAAAGGTACTAATGATGTGGTTGAAAAAGAAGCAGCAGAAAGGCTCCTTAAAAAAACATTTGAGAATGGCTACAATATATTACATTATGCAAAACCTGAGGATATAAAACAGATTGCCAGTCTTGAAGAGGTTGCAGAATGGGTTGTGAAGAATGATGAAAAACAGTTAGAAGCTCTTGCAAAGCATCTTGGAGACAAGGAGATTGTTTCAAAATATGACATATTCAAAGGAAAGCTTTCTTCAAATATTCTGCAGAAAGGGCCAAAATATGCTATTGCTTATGGGGTTGCGTTATCAATGGCTAAAGAAGACAGCATGAACCAGAAATTTCTTCCAATAGGTGTAAATGCTATAGGAGCAAAAGAGCCATATAAGGGAGCCCTAACAACAGGTTCTGGTCTTGATAAGCTTAATTCTAATGTGGCTAAATATTATATTCAGCTTACAAGAGATAGATATAAAGGAGGAATAATAACTGGAACCTTGCTTGACCAGAATGCGCAAAGATTTTTCCTTGCAAGCCCCTGCAAAGCAGACCTAGCAGTTGTACTAACAGAGTGCCAGTGCTGGCAAAGCAAAGAGGAATCTGAAAAGCTTAATGACAATATGGCCAAAGCCTTTGGAAATATATCTGTCCTTAATCATACAATCAATACTGATTTTGGAAAAGATAATATAAAAAGATATGAAAAAGCAGTAAAAGTATGCAGGGACAGAACTGCAGGTTTTGGCGCAATAACATTGGAAAGCCCTATACAAAAGACAGAATGCATTGTAGTTAATCCTATTTTAAGAGAGGGTACTTTCTGTTATTCAGGCAGCCATTCTATCGCAGAAGTAGCTAAATATGGTGTTGTTGCAGGAACAATCGCAGCAAGTATTGCAGGCGAAGCTGCATTAACAGCAGCTACAATTGGCACATTGGGCGCAGCGGCTCCAATGGCAAAATTTGTAAGTTTTGCGTATAATACAGGAATTGATGTGGCTGGAGCATCGATTACAAATAAGATATCAAAAACACAGAAATGGCCGAATCATTGAAAAATCAAGATAATAATTCCTTAATCTTAGTTTTTGCTTCAGCAACTTGAGCATCACTTAGTCTTAATCCTTGTTCATCTTCATTTGGATTGCTATTGATATGATAGATTCTTTCTTCTAATTTTGCTTGTTTTTTCATTCCTTCTGGTGGTTCAGGTATTATTCCAATAGCTTTCTCAATATCATCAGGGAATTTTCCAGGATCAGCAGTCTCATAAATAACAGCAAGTTGATTCTGATGAGTTCCACCTGTAAATAATGCTAATGCTCTCCATCCGACAGCGCCATGAGGGTCGAGAACTACACCATGCGAATCAAAAACTTCTTTCATTGTTTGATAATGCTGGGGATTATTAACTCCAACTGAAAAAATGTCTTTTTTCATCGCATCAATCTTTGGCATAATATCAATTATTCCGGGTTGTGTAACTTTGTGTGTTTGTGAATCTCTTTCAT
>JAYEPB010000047.1:0-4192 GCA_034723595.1 Nanobdellota archaeon | reverse complement strand
TAATCACCTCATTTATACTCTTTTTATAGACGAGAAAGTATATAAATCTTTCTATTTCTCGTCGAGAGATATAATCCTAAAATTAGTAATTGTGAGACAGCCTGTTGCGGCGATTGGGTTTTTGATTTAAGTAAGAAATTTTCTAAACAAGTTTTTTGCTGAACTGAATATTTTATTATTTGGATGATTGCGCAGATTTTTTTGTTCTACTATATGCCTGTGCGATCTTTGCTCCAATTGCGCTTACAACTCCTGTAACTCCTCCAGTACAACCATTAGATACATAAGTCCCACTTAGCTTGCTTAATGCATTTTTTCCGCTATCAATTACAGAATCTATGCTATGTATCATTCCAATGCTTCCTGTATAATTATTTATTTCATTAAAAAGGTCATAACCTATGAGTCCGGAAATTGCTATCTGCATAATAGGTTTCCAATTTTCATTCTTCTCATTTCTGGTTGATCTAAGTGCATAACTTCCAGAAATAACTGGTGCAAACATATCGCATATGTCTTTAGTATTTTGATTTGCTCCTACTATATCCGGACCTAATGCAAGGCTTCCATAAATCATTGCTGTATTAACAACAAGATTTATTCTGTTACTTTTCTTATAACTATCCATTCCCTTATGGATTCCACTTCCTATTTTATCAAATAAAGTTTGAATTGACATGTTTTACCTCTCTGGTGTATATCTGTTATTCCTCAAAGAGAATTTCAATGAATATTTAAAGCTTACTATTTTTGCTACTTTAGAGTTATGAATTGAGGAGAGAAGTGGAGACTTAACTCCTGCAATTCAAAGTCAGAAAATATACTTAAGAAGAATCAAACATAATACAATTTACCTTCACTCTTCTGTTTCCTATCCATCACAGAATCAGGCTTGTTTGTTCTTGGCCTTTTTGTCTCTTCATCTCTTCTGAATGTCATATTAAGATCTTTAAGGAACATGTTCATGCCTTCAGACATCTCAAAAGGCCCATGTGCCATGCCATTTTCAGCTGGCACACCATCAAAGACAATCAGGCTTGTGCTTAGATAGTCTATGAAAAGAATATCATGGTCAACAACCATCGCGCTCGCTCCGCGCAAATCCATTACATCTCTTATTATCTTTGACACCTTAAGTCTTTGCTCTACATCCAGATATGCAGATGGTTCATCTAACAAATACAAATCCGCATCCCTTGCAAGGCACTCTGCTATCGCAACTCTCTGGAGTTCCCCCCCTGACAGCTCATTCAGCTTCTTTGTCAAAAGTGGTTTAAGCTCTAATGGCTTGACTATTGCTGAACTGTATTTATGGATAGCTTCTTTGATAGCAACCATTACAAGATCTTCAGAGCCAGTATCAATATACTGAGGCTTATAGCTGACCTTTACTTTCTCACTTATCTTTCCCTTGTCTGCTTTGATGACTTCTGCAAGAATCTTGACAAATGATGTCTTTCCTATGCCATTTGTTCCAAGTATGCCTGCAACCTGGTTATTGAATATTTCTCCTTTCAGAGCTTTTAGCTGGAAATCCCCCAGTTTCACTTCAATATCTTTCCAGCTTGTAAGCAGATTCTGCTTAATCATTTTTACTGGTTCTCTTGACTCAAATTTGATTACATGATCTCTGAACCTGATATTCTCATCTTTCATGTATCCGCCAAGATAGATGTTTATGCCTGCTCTTGTGCTCTTTGGCTGGCTGACAATCCCATAGCATGCTTCCTTCCCATACATCAGGTGAATAAGATCAGCCATATAATCAAGTATGATAAGGTCATGCTCAATGACCATGACTGCTGTCTCTGGATTTGCAAGAGACCTTATGAATTTTGATACCCTGAGCCTCTGCTTTATGTCAAGATATGATGTTGGTTCATCAAAAAAATAGACATTTGCTTTTTTCAGCACAGTTGCCGCAATCGCTACTCTCTGCAGTTCGCCTCCAGAGATGTCTTTTATATTCCTGTCAAGCACTTTTTCAAGCTCCAGCTCTTTTGCCATCTTCTTAAGCTCGCCTTTTTCATCAGCTTTCTGAAGAAGCTCTTTTACTGTGCCGTCATGCGCTTCTGGAATAAGATCAACCTGCTGAGGCTTATAGGATATTTTGATTTGGCTGTCTCTTACTTTCTCAAAAAAACCCTGCGCCTCTGTGCCCTTGAAATAAGCTATCATATCATCCCAGCTTGAATCATTTTTTTGCCAATCTCCCATATTCGGCTTAATCAGACCTGCAAGAATCTTAATTGCAGTGGATTTGCCTATTCCATTCCTCCCTATTATCCCCACAACCTGGCCAAACTTTGGCACAGGAATATTGTAGAGATGGAATCCATTCCTCCCATACTGATGGATTGGCTGGCTATCCATTTCTCCTGGAAGGTTTATTATGGATATAGCTTCAAAAGGGCATCTATTGACGCATATTCCACAGCCAGTGCAGAGTTTTTCATCTATTACAATCTTCTTATCTTCACCCAGGACAATACAATTGCCGCCACTTCTGTTCACAGGGCATAATTTCATGCACAAGTCACTGCATTTTACATGATTGCACTTTGATTTGTCAACTACTGCTATTCTTGTCATGATTCAAAGATATTTGACTGTTTTTAATAAATCTTTCTATATAAACAGTATCTCCGCAACTAATTAATTTCTAAGAGATAGTATCTAAAACCGAAAAGTTTATATAGTCTTAGAGCTCTATAGAGCCCTATGAGAAAAATCCAAGCTACAAAGGATAAATTTTTATTAGTAGATGATGAAATTCTGACAATTTTTGAAAAAGAGGTAACACCTCATGGAACTGGTGGAAAAATTCCGTGTTCGAGCAAATATATTGGTAAGAAAGTGTATGTAATTGTAAAAAAATGAATCGAAGCAATGCCTTTAGAACATTTCAAAAACTTGATAATTACATAACTACTTGTCTGGGTTTAGACCATAGGCAAAAAACACTTTCTCCACGATTATTGAATGGTGTTTTGCTTTCTTCTTGCGCTTACAATACTTATGTTGAGACTATTAGTGACAAAGCAGATACCCTTTTTAGGTATATCAAAGAAAGTGAACAATCAATGTTCACTTTTTCTTATTTACATTATATTAAAACTATGGCTAAGAAAATTAATCTTCCTAAAAAAAAAGTTGTTTTAGCTTTTGATTATACTAATGAAATATTTTGGGGAGATGTACAAGGAGTAGATATTTTTGGTACTAAAAAAAGTAAGAAAGGAACAGGTGCATTTAAATTTTTAACATGCAGTCAAGTATCTGGAAAATTACACGCAAAAGTCCCACTCATTTCTTTACCTGTTAGGATGGGTCATAACAAAAGTAGCGCAATTATTCATTGTCTTTCTTTGATTAAAGAATATGTAGGGGAAATAGAGTTAATTCTTTTTGATAGAGAATATTATGTTAAAGATATAATGATGACACTCAACCATTTAAATATCCCTTATCTTATTTTCGTTCCTAAGAAAAAAGGTAAAATAATTAACACTTTAAATGAAATGTACACTGGAGAAATTATAACTAAAGTTTATGAGTTCGATGTCAATAAGCACAAAACAGTTTATCACGACAATACCTCAATGACTTTTTTAAAATCAATATTTGATAGTCGCACTGGCGAACATTTTGACTGGTGTTTTGTAACAAATATTAAAGATTTTGATGTGAATAAAATGATCCCTATGTATAAATGTAGATGGAGAATAGAAACAGGATTTAGAGTTCAAGATGAAGCAGGATGTAGAACAAGGTCTAAAGAAATGATTATTAGATATTTCTTTTTTCTTTATGAACAATTACTACAGACAATATGGTATGTATTTTACAAAGAAGAGATAAGTTTTAAACAGTTTATAATTAGTTTACAAAATCTTACTCAGGAAGATAAACAACTTGAAGGCTCTAAAGTCCACGTTAATACTGATTAGGAAACGGCACTAAAGAGTCTTAGCTACGTAGCAAGTTGGTTTTCTTCGATAAACCTCTTTAAAATAGAGTGAACTCTCTTGATTAGCTTATCTCTGCGGAGATACTGCCATTATCGTAAGCGTTTAGCTTTGTGCCACTAATTTCTTAATATATATACTCCAGTACCGAAATCTTTATTTAGTAGTTGTAGTTACATTGTAACTACAATGAAAAAAACAATTAAATTGCAGATGGAAGGATA
>JAYEPB010000046.1:0-16281 GCA_034723595.1 Nanobdellota archaeon | reverse complement strand
GTAAAATCCTTTACCTTCTTGCACATCCCAAGAAATGCATCTGTCTTGGGCACAATAGCGCAATTGTTTTTTCGATAAAGATTAAGCATATCAAGGGTCTGTTTTATATCATGCTTTATGCCAGTCACGCCTCTTATGCGAATTATAGCTAACCTTTCATTAGTCCCCTTGGTTTTTGATTTCTCTTCCATTTTTACTTCTCTTCCTTCCTCATGCTTCCTTCAACAATCCCCAGCCTCTCACGATCTCTCTGGGATATTTTCATCTTATTAAGATTATGGAGCGCATCAACACATGCTTTGATTAGGTTTGTCTTAGTTTTTGTCTGACCCAATGTTCTTGACCATACATCTGTTATGCCTGCCAGTTTAAGTACTTTTTGGCATTCAGGCTCAACGCACAATCCAGTTCCTTTTGGAGCAGGCATAAGTTTCAATCTTACTGAACCGCAGCCTCCTGATACTTCAAAAGGTATTGAATGAGGCTGTTTGCATCCACATTCCCAACTGCCACATCCTCTTCTTATCTGCAGAATGCTAAGCTTGGCATTTCTCAGTGATTTTTCTCTTGCAGGCACTGTTTCCTTGCTCTTGCCATAACCTACTCCCACATATCCATTTTTGTTACCTACAACAGCAAATGTCGCAAAGCTCGGCTTATTTCCTTCTTTTGTTTTTTTCTGAGTTTGTTTAAAAATCCTTCTCTGTCCACCGCCAAATTTACCCTTAGCTTGACCTATCAAAAGAAGATCTGATTCAATATCAGCCAAGAGGACCTCTGCTATCTCTGGCTCCATCACTTTTAAACCTTGTTCCCTGATTTCAGCAAAAGTTTTTATTTCTCCAGATTTTACTTTCTTTCCAAGCTCAGTTCTCTGTTCCCATCCGCCTATTGCATCCTCTGAAGCTCGCGTGCTTTCGGTTTTGGCTGCTTCTTTAGCTGCTGCTTCTTCTTCAAGCGGCTCTTCTTCTGGTTCTGTCTCTTCAATTGCTAATTCCCCCTTGGAATCTTCTTCAGGGTTCACATTCTCATCACCATAAGTTTTCTCTTCTTCCTTGACATTTTCCTCAACAGTACTATCTTCAGTGATTTTCTCAGCCTTATTCTCCTCAGTTGACATTTTAGTTAACTCCGATTATCTTGTTTTTAATATTTTCAAATAGTTTCTCAATCATCAGGGGGTCATTGTTATCTTTTAAATATTTTGAAAACTGTTTCTTATAAGCATCTGCATCTTTTTCTTTAAGCATCTTTGCAAACGCTGCAATATCCTTGCCTGTTATCCTTTCTTCACTTGGAAAAATATTACTGCCACAAGGGATATCCATCCCTGCATCAATAGCACCTTTGACCAGAGCATATATCCTTGAGCCTTTGATAGGCATATGCATACCCAAATCAAGCACCACATGCTTTATCTTGACATCCGCAGCTTTCTTACCTATAAGAAGCCCAGTAAGATATGCACTAGGGACATTTCCCTTTACAGGCCACCCTATCTTCTCCAGCGCTTTTGAAGTAACAGTTGCCACAACCTTATCCCCTTCAGGAAAATACTTTACTATCTGGACAGAGACATGATTAAGGGACTTCCTTACGACCAAACGAGGCATGCCTGATTTTAAAATATTAAGCCTTTTTTTGTAGTTGGTCTTTCCTTCCCTTTTTCTTCTGAATTGCACTGTGCGAGTCTTGGATTTTTGGTTCATTTTTAATCATCATTCTTTCTTTTTTATCATATTCTGCTCATCAATATAGAGCCTCATGTGTCTCTTTGACCTGAAAAATCCGCCTTTAGCTTTCCGGTAGAGATTTTGATATGTTGAAGTCTCAATAAGCTTCTTATCTCTCAAGACTTTAAGCATTGGCTTCAATGATCTTATTTTGATCATCCATACTTCTTTCCTTGGCAGCCTCGCTGTCTTTTTGCCTTTCCTGCTGCCTTGACCTTTCATTCTTCCTTTCCTTTTCTGCTCAAGTATGAATCTTGCTCGTCCTCTTGACACACCTGTCTTTGGCTTGATCTTGATTGCTTTATCCTTAATAAGACTCTTTAAGTCAGATTTGGTTATGGATTCTTTTATCTCATCTAGTCTTGTCTTATCAAATACAACCCTTTTGGAAGAAATTCCGGCTAGGTCTGCAACAATCCTTTTTTGGACATTTAGTTTCATTGTTATTCACGCTTTGATATGAGTATCTTATCTTTTTCCTTTTTTTCTATTAATTTTTTATCTTCATCAGAAACATTTTCTACTTTGGATTCCAATTTCTCAGATTTCTTCTCTTCTGCTTCCTTTACCTTCTTTTTCTTTTCAGTATCTTTCTTCACCTGATTTTCTTTCTTCTTATTTCTGGCAGATTCTATCTTTGCTGCATATTTCTCAGGATCTTTAATATTAAGCACTGTAATTTGCTTCTCTTTTGCAACTTTAAATATATCAAGCCTTTTCTTATCCCCTACTGATGAATTTATTATGATCCCCTGCTCTCTATTATCTATATTTTCAAGATCTTTCACGCATGCAACATTGACCTTTACAAGACCCTCTTTGCTCAATCCAACCACCTGATTTGGAGATCCATAGCCAGTACTTGCGCTTTTTCTATATCCTTTCTTGCAAAGCCTCATTTTAGACTGCAAACCCTTCGGCTTTCTCCATGCAACTCCAACTCTCTTTTTCTTATGAGAATCCTGCCTGCGAAAATCTGGTTTTTTTGCCTTCATGGCTTTTCTCAAGATGATTAGCTTCTTCATTTTATTTCCTTGCCATCCTTCATTATTATATATATTCCATCCTGGAAGATTCTTCGATCACGATTTGTTATCCTTGTCAATCTTTCTATGCTCGCTGCTGTGTCCCCTGCAATCTCTTTGCTGCAGGATTCGACTATTATAAAATCCCCATCAAGCTTTACATCAACACTTGGCTTTATCTTATATACTCGTGGTACTTTCTCCCCAAGAAAGTTCTTTACAGACACATCAGTCTTGGATACGCTTACATTCATAGGGAAATGACCTGAACATATTTTGAGTTTATAGATATGACCTTCAATAACACCTCTTTGCATATTTATTATGTGCGCTCTAAGAGTAAACATATCTTTTTTCTCCCTGTTAGTTGGTTTATCAGCAGTAAGTGTGATTATATTTTCTTCTAATTTTGCCTTGATACGAGGATTATCCCACTTTCGAAGAATTTCTCCCTTATTCCCTTTTGCAGTGATGATCCTGCCATCTATAACTATAGTTACGCCTTCAGGGACTTCAATTGTCTTTTCAAGTTTTTGTATTTTCATTTTTAAATCTTTATTGTATTTCTAGTATCAGCCTAATAACAATATGCAAGCAGTCTGCCGCCCAATGCCTTTTCCTTAGCCTCCTCATTTGTCATTATGCCCTGCGAAGTCGAGACTATAAGTACCCCAAACCCTTTTGAAGGAAGGTACCTTTTCTCAAACTTTTCATAATCATCCTTTTTTATTGCATACCTGGGCTTTATGACTCCGCATTTGTTTACTCTGCCAAGCAGATTAACAACAATTGAGCCTCCTCTTGAATCATCCAGTTCATTGAACTTGCCAATGAGTTGTCTTTCATTAAGGATTTTCAACAGAGTCCTGATTATATTTGAGACAGGGCTTATTATGCACTCGCCTCGTCCAAGTCTCTCTGTGTTCATTATTTTTGAAAATGCATTTGCAAGTGGGTCATTCATAGACATTTTTTAACCTCATGAATATTTTTTAAATCCTATTTTTGTTGCTATCTGTCTGAAGCATTGCCTGCATAAGCCAAGGTTGTACTTGTTTATATGCCCCCCTAACCTGCCGCAGCGTGTGCAGGGTTTGAGCGCTTTTCCGCACGACCTTTCCTTCGGCGAATTGTGCTTGATATACTTCTTTAGCTTTGGAGGCTTAACCTTAAGTTGTTTAAATACTTTTTTATGTGAACTGACTGTCATTCTTCTTCACCAAATTTTATATTAAATTCTTTTTTCATCACATCAATAACTTCTTCTTTTGATATCCTGTGATTATTTTTTACTTTTGTTTTCCTGAGCTTACGCATCTTTATCCTGTATCCCGGCCTCTCAAATGTTACGCAGACTTCAAGTCCCATCATGCCTATATCAGGATCATATTCAACCCCTGGAATATCAATATATTCATGGATTCCGAATGCAAGATTGCCGTTTGCATCAAATTGAGATTCGCTGAGCATATTATCTTTAGCTTCAAGCAGACTCTTCAATACTTCAACTGCTTTTTCTTTTCTTAAGGTAATCTTGCATCCTATTGGAAGACCAGGTCTTAGACCCCAACTGGGAATCCTTTTTGATGTTATTGTTTTTACAGGCATTATACCTGTTATGGCCTTAAGCAAGAGTACTCCTTTCTCAAGTTTCTTCATATCATTGCCTGCGCCGATATTCAGCGTGACTTTCGCAATCCCTATCTTTCTCATCTGATTCATTTTATCTCATCAATTATTATAATTTTATCATTGCACCTTTACAGCAGGTTTTCCCTTGCCTATCACAAATGCATATTTTTTCAGTGTCTCTATCTCTGTCTTATCTGAAGTTATCATTCTTATGTTTCTATCTTCAATCGTACTGACTATGCCCACTGCGCCTGCATTCTTTCCACCTATAAGGAATATGCAGCTTTTTTTCTCAAGTGGAAAATGATCTTTTATCTCTTGTTTTGGAAGACTTATCAATAATGTGTCTCCCACCTTATAATCATTTTTCCCTATAATCATATTTCTTCCGTCAGACAAGTTAAGCTGGATTTTATTTCCCTTAAGCAGAGTCTTTTTCATCAGCTTGCACGGCTTGAGTCCAGCATCTTTCTCATCAATCTCAATAGCATCTATCTTAGCATATTTATTCAGTATAATACGAAAATGTTTCTTGGTTTTTGGGAATGCAACAACATCAAAGAGTCCAGTTATATACCTGTGATCCTTCCGGGGTACTCCATCAACAAGCACATCCTTAGCATTAGCTACCGCCTTGACCTCTTTTGTTGTGGCAGTAACGCCAAGCACATGTTTCAATAATGCATTTAAAGATAATCCATCAGCCATCTTATGGCTTCCAGGTTTAGGCCTTGTGATGAACATTATGCCTTTCCTCTTTATCTGCCAGGTATTAGGCATTGCTATCCTTTTGAGATGTTGCTTTACCATTTTTTAGTCTTCTCCTTCTTTTGCCTTGTTTTCTGCATCTTTTTTCTTTTCCGCTTCTTTTTTCTTTTCTTCTTCCTTTTTCTTTTTGCCAGATTCCTGGACAGTTGATTGTGATAATTTTACGAGCATATCTTTCCTTTTCTTATCATCAAGGTTAAGTTCTGTTATCATAAGATTTGTTGGCTCAAGAGGAATCAGGTATTTTGTGCCTTCTTTTTTCACAGATTCAATGCCTGTAATATATATTTTTGATTTTTTCAGGTCAATCCTCTCAACCTTTCCTGCCTTGCCTTTGAAACTGCCCCTCAACACCTTAATTTTATCGCCTGTTTTTAAGCTGCATGATCTCTTGCCATATTTCTCTCTAAGCTCTTTTGAAAGGTGGGCTCTTACGAATTTCTGCCTTGTATGAAGAGGAGCATTGAACCTAAATTTCCTCTGTTTTCTTGGCTGCGCGCTCCTGTTCCATGATTTTGAAAATGCTGTTTTCATTTTTATTCTTTGTCCTGCTTATACAATAATTTTTGCTATCTTTGATATTCCTGGGAACCTTTCACAAGCCTCTTTTGCTATGGCTCCTTTGAAAATCGTACCTTTAGGATTTCCTTTATCATCTTTAAGCACAACTGCTGAATTGTCTGCAAATTTTATCCTTGTTCCGTCAAATCTCCTGTACTCCTTTTTCTGCCTTACAATAACTGCAAAGACCACTGTTTTCCTTATGTCTGGCTTTCCCTTCTGGACAGAAGCTAGGACTAAATCACCTACCCCTGCAGCTGGAAGCCTTCCTTTTCTGGTAGTATGACCTTTGACACCAAATATCTTAAGGATCTTCGCTCCACTATTATCGCATGTAGATATAACTGCACCTACTGGCAATCCCCTGACAACTCTTGATGAAAGTGCTTTCATTCTTTTTTGACCTCTTCAACATTATCTTCAACGATAGTTTCATTATCTTCAACATTATCTTCGACAACTTCTTCTTTCGCTTCAAAAACAGACTCCTCATCTTTAGCAGCTTTTTTGCTTGCTCCTGTATCTTCAGCCTCTGCCTTCTCCTTAATATGCTGCTCGACAAATATGTCGTGCCCTAATTTCTCGACTATGACAAAATGCTTTGTTTTGCTCAATGGATGACACTCCATTGCCTTGACCTCATCTCCAATCTGAGCATTTATGCATGGAGGATTATGCACTCTGATTCGCGACCTTTTTTTCAGGTATCTCTCATATTTTTTTATGAAAATTGTCCTATCTGATTCTATAGTCGCACTTGTATGAACATCTTTTGATACTATTATACCTTTGATTATCTTACCCCTCACTTTCAGGCTTCCATGAAATGGACATTTCTTGTCTGTGCATTCTACTTTAGGCGGTTTCACGTTGATGCCGATGTTTTTTGATTTAACCATTTTATTATATCCTCTTGACCCTTTCTTCAGGCCGAAATGTGATCTTGCTTCCGATAATTATTTGTTTTTCACCTTTGTTTTGTATTGCAAATATGATATCCTTTTTGATGAACTTTCTTATTTTCTGATCTTGTGATTGAATTGTGATTGTATTTTTTGTTTCATCTATGATTTTGCCCTTGATACCAATCAATTGCTTATTGTCCGACTCCAGCACCTCAAATTCCAGCCCAATCAGTTCGTCTTTCATCCATCTACGGCAATTCATTTTTCAAAGCCTCGTTCTCCCAAGCCTCATTTTCCCGCATTGATGCCAATTATCTTATATCTATCGTCTCTGGCGCAAAACCGTTTTCAACTAAAAACTCTTTGACTTTTTGCTTGTGGTCTCCCTGAAGTTCAATCCATGTATCCTTTACTGTGCCTCCGCATGCAAGTTTGTTCTTGAGTTTTTTTGTTACTTCCTTCAAATCAATTTGCTTTGAATCAATGCCTTCGACAAGGGTATATTTTTTTCCAAATTTCTTCTTTATTATCGATATTACTATCCTTTGGCTCTCTTTTGCTATTGTTTCGCAGACGCATAATTCCTTAGGCAATCCGCATGTTGAACATATTTCGCTCATTTCGTTTGTGTCTCCTTAGTTTTTATTGATGTCATCAATCTGGCAATCACCTTTTTTATTTCTTTCATCTTGCCTGGGCTTTTAGGTATGGTCCCTGTTGCCACCAGAGCATTCTGCTTTATAAGCTCCATCTTGAGTTCTGAAATCTTTGATTTCATCTCATCTAGGCTCAGGTTTTTCATTTCCGATTTTGTTATAATTGCCATTTTTGATTATGATTATTCTTTTTTCTTTACTGCCTTTTTCTTCTTTGGCTTAGTTTCTTCTGCCTTCTTTTTTGAAGCTTTTTTGGATTTTTTCTTTTCTACTTTTTCTTCTTCTGCAGGAGCTTTTTCAACATCCTCTTTTGTTTCAGATTTAGCTGCCTCTTTCACAGTTTCATCATCCTTTTCAGTTTCAGCAACAGCAGTGATTATCTTAATATCGTCTGGAAGCCTTATATCTGGCGGCATAATCTTAACAACAATTCCTACAGTACCTGTTTTAAGTTCAGCTGTGGAATATGCCTTTCTCACGCCTGAAACTGCAATATCTCCGCATTTTTTAAGATAGCCCTGGTAAAATCTCCATCTCCTCGCTCTGCTGCTGGGGATTTTTCCGGATATAACAATCTCAATTCCTCTCGCTCCGGCATTCATTACTTCAGTCATCATCTTATGCCCTACTCCCTTAAACCTGCTAAGCCCAAACCTTTCAAGTGAGCTTGCGATGTTCTCTGCAACAATCTGCGCATCCAAATTTGGGTTTTCAACTTCTGAGATCTCCACTTGTGGATTTTCCAGATGGAATCTTTTCTTCAATGCTGAAGTTATCTTTTTTATGTTTTGGCCTTTCCTGCCTACAACAAGACCTGGCCGTGAAGTATAGATTATGATTTTTTCTCCAAGAGGAGTTTTTATGAGTTTAGTATGGCTATGGCCTACTTTCTTTACAGTTTCTGTAATGAATTCCTGTATCTTAAATTCCCTAAGCTTATCAGCAACGAATTTCTTTTCAATCATTTTTTCTCTCCTTCTTCTTTAGGAATCACTTTTGACGCAGGCTTTGCTTCTGCTTTCACTTCCGTTTTCATTTCCATCTTCACATCTGCCTTTGAGACAGGTTGAGTTTTTACCTTCACATCTGGCTTAGCTTCTGCATTGGTTTTTTTTGCAGGCTTTTCTGCAGCCTTAGGCTTAACTTCTGCCTCTGGCTTAGTTCCTGCTTTCATATCCTGCTTAGTTTCTGAATTAGGTTTTTTTACAACCTCTGGCTTAACTTCTGCCTTAGGCTTAACTTCTGGTTTTGGAACCTTTTCTTTTTTTGCTGCTTCTTTTTTTGCCGCTGGTTTCCTGCTCTCTGGAGGACATTCCTCAAGTACAATCTCTACATGAGCACTTTTGAACTTCCTTCTCCTTTTCCTGCCAAAATGCCACCTGCCTGCAGCTTTTTGCACACTGATATGAATTATCTTAAGATCATTTGTACTAATCCCCTGGAATGAAGCATTTGATTCAGCAAGTTTGAGTATTCCCAGGAAATACTCTGCAGTCTTCACTGGATATCTTGCAGGTCCGCATTTTTTCTTATGTCCCAAATCATCATTGAACCTCCTGTACTTGACTGGCTGATCCAATTTCATGACATCCTCAAGGAATTTTTTTGCCTTTGCAGCGCTCATGCCTCTTATAGCATTTGCTAATTCAACACCGTGCTTTACTGATACAGGTATTCCCCTGCCAAGTGCCCTTGCCATGGTTTCCTTATTGATATTTTGGAATGAATATTTATAGTCCATCTTTATTTCACTTCATTTATTTGACTGATGCGCTTGCACTTGATTTTGTAGCGCCTATTCCCGGTGCTGAATGCGCCAGCTTTTTTCTTGTTATCGAAAATTCTCCTAGTCTATGACCAAGCATTTCCTGCATGATTATAATCTCCTCAAAAGTCTTGCCATTAAAGACACCGATTGTCTTCCCGATCATATCAGGGATTATAATTATATCTCTGCAATGTGTTTTGACTCTATCTTTTGATTTAAGATTCTCAATAAGAATCTTTTCAGATTCATTAAAACCTCTTTTTAGTTTCCTTCTCTCTTTTGAAGGCATTAGTTCCATGAACTTGTTCAATCCCATCGATTTCAGTTCTTCCAGTTTTTTCCCGTGATATGTAAATTCTCTTTTTGCCATTTTGATTGTCCTTTCTGATTATATAAATTAACAGGGAAGATTTATTTCTTCCTGCCAGTCCTCCTTGCTCCGACCATTCCCACTTTTCTTCCAGGAGGAGCATGTTTTGATATTGGTCTTGCTTTAGACTTTCTTGATGTCCTCTTATTTCCGAATGGATGGTCAACTGCGTTCTGCGCAGAGCCGGATACAATCGGATAAAGCTTATTTCTTGCTTTCATCATATGGAATTTCTTGCCTGCCTTAAGTATTGGCTTATCTGTCCTTCCTCCTGCAGCAAGCACACCTATGCTAGCTCTGCACAAGGCATTGAATTTCTTCTGCTTTTTGGAAGGAAGCATAACAACAACATTATTGTCTGCATGTGTAAGTATTTTAGCGAATGTACCTGAACTTCTTACGAATTTTCCTCCATCGCCTGGCTGTGATTCAAGATTATATACCAATGTTCCTTCAGGCATTGAACCAAGAGTAAGAGTATTACCCTGCACAGGTTCTGCGCCATTCCCGTATGTCACACTGTCACCAACCTTCATTTTCTCGCCTGCAAGCATAAGATTCAACTCTCCATCTTCATACTCAATGCATGCAAGGGGAGTAGTATGCCCTGAACATTTGACAAAATCAATTATCACACCTTTGACTTCTTTTTCTGGATCAGTATATGATTTATGGCTGGCGCTTCCTTTATACCGAAAGCTCGGAGCCCTGTAGGTTGAGCTTCCTTTTCCTCTTGCCTGTTGAATTAATCTTTTTCCCATTTTAGATTCAACCCATAATTCCTAACTTTGTAGCAACATCTATAGCAGGGGTATCATAGCTTAATTTGACATATGCTCTTTTTTTGCCATCCTGTGCGATAAGTGTATTTACTTTCAGCACTTTAACCTTGAATGTATCTTGAATTGCCTGTTTTATCTCAGGTCTTGTTGATTTCAAATCTACAACAAATACTAGCTTATTTTCTGATTCCATCATCCTTATAACCTTCTCTGTTGAAAGAGGGTATTTGATAATATCGTATGCATCCATTTTTGATAATCAATTAATCTTTTTTCTTAGTTTCTTTTATTGCTGGTTTTGTTTTAGGTTTCACAGGAGGTTTTGCCTTTGGCTCTGACTTTACTTCAGCCCTTGGCTTCTTTTCTTCTTCTGCTCTTTTACTTTCCTTTTTCTCTGCTTCCTTTTCCTCTGCTTCCTTTTCCTCTGCTATGTCTTTAACGCCAGCAAGCTTTACAGCATCAGTGAACAGATTCTCTTTTTCAATTCTTGCGATTGCTGTTTCGCTGAATATAGTAAGCCTCCCAGGTATGCTTCCTGGAGCAAGCAGCTGAGCATTAAGATTATGTACAACTTCCACATCAACACCTTGTATGTTTGCAAATGATTGCATAGCAGCGCATTCCTCGTCTGCAACAACCAACAGAGGACCAATCCTTGTCTTATACTTTCTTCCTCTTGCTTTTCCCTTGCCTGCCCTTATCTTCTTGACAGAAGATCTTTCAAGGTCTGGGACCATACCAAGAGTCTCAAGCAAGGCGATAGCCTCTTTTGTTTTTGAGATTGCCTCAATCTTTGATTCTATTATAAATGGGTAATTGTCAGGTACTTTATGACCTCTTTTCTCGACGATTGCTTTGACCACTGTTGCGCTCAATGCGCTTCTTATAGCTTTCCTGTTTTCTTTCTTGTTCAGCTTCTGTTCCCAAATCTTCTCTGCCTTAGGAGGATGAGCTCTTCTCCCACCCACAGTCTGGGGAACTTCAGCACCGACCCAGTTAAACCTGGTTCCTCTGCTGGACATAACCTTCCTGGGAGTTCTGGACTGGCCAATTCCATATGTGGTTTTGTACTTATGCCTTCGTTTTGAGACAAATGCAGAGTGCCTCATTCCTGCTCTAGGACTGCTGCCATACGGCTGCCTTGCGCGGGATTCAATTGCTTTAACAGCTCTATTAATAATATCCTGCCTGACTGGTTCACTAAACTGCTTAGGCATGTCAGCCTTCTTTAGTTCTGCTTTTTTTAATGATAATATATTAAGTTTCATTTTTAGTTGCCCTGCTGTGATTTAAGGCTCACATATGTCATAGTTGGTGATTGTGATGGGATTTTTTTATTTGGTCTTGTTGGAAAATTCATCCTTATCAGCCTTTTTACAGGTCCTGGGACACTTCCCCTCAATAAAATATAATCTCCTTTAACAAGACCGTACCTCAGAAAACCGCCTTCAAGGTTTATCTCTTTTGGCTCTTTTCCAATGTTAAGAATCCATTTATTATATTCAGTTCTTGTGAAGAATCCATGCTTGCCTGCTGCTGGTATCTTCCACATGATATGCGCCTGCGCTTTCCACGGACCAAGAGAACCGACACCCCTCTTTGTCTTTTCTGACTTATGGGATCTTATATTAACTCCAAACCTTTTTACAGCACCCTGGAATCCTTTTCCTTTTGTAATTGCATGAACATCAATAAGCTGACCTTCTGTGAATACTTCTTCAAGAGTAATATCCTTGCCAAGCTTTTCTTTTGCATAAGCAAGCGCCTCGTCTTTGCCGCCGCCAATGCCAACTTCAAATAATTCTGGCTTCTTTTTTCCGATGCCTGAAAGTTTAGGTTGCGTATGGACAAGAAGCCTTATCTCATCAAAGTCTTTAACATCTTCTAATTTTTTAACTGGTTTCTTTGGGAGCCTTATTTTCCTTGCAAGCTCTTTATCATTATTTGCAGCCATAATTTCAGTGAGAAGAACAAGATTTGTTGTTTTGCGTTTATAGAATCGAACAGAAGAAATTTTGAGTGGAGGACATTCAATAACTGTCACAGGACAGCGAATGTCCTGCCCTTTAGTCAGTGAATTTGGAGAATTATCAGTAAACATAACATGAGTCATGCCTGCCTTATACCCTGCAAAGCCAAGAATCTTAGTGTCTTTGACATCTGCATAAGACCGCACCCTAGCATAAGTTCTTTTTGCCCTCTTATGAGGCCAATACTGCAAACTTCCATGTCTTGGTGATATTCTTTTTCCCATTCTGCTATCTTCTTTTTATTAATAATTAATGATAAAAGCCCATTGCAAATCCTGCTCAAGAAACAGTTACGATTAAACTGTACTGAAAAGGTCTCTTTTCAGGCTTGTTTATCTCACAGTTAAGCTAACTTAGCTGTAATTGTTGATAGTTAAGGGAGTCTCATGGGGTTTATAAACCTTTCTTTTTGTAGATTTTAGAATGATTTGAAAAACCCTCTGTTTAATCTTTATTCAATTAAAATCGCAATTATTAAATAAGAGTTCTCCTCTAAATCCTATATGGTATTAAGAACAAAAAAAGAGTATCAAGCAACTTTTATTAGTTCTAATTGTGTGTATAAAAAACTGATTCCTGATGATGATTATTTTTCCAAAATCGATAAGGAATTTGATTTTGATTTCATATATGATGAATTAAAAAAGTTTTATTGTGAGAATAATGGTAGACCTGCTAAAGACCCAATACAAATGTTTAAAGCATGTCTTGTACAACGTCTTAAAGGTCTAACTGACCCTGAAATGGAATCTGCTGCAAGATATGATATTAGAATTAAACATTTTCTGAAGATTTCTATTGATGATTATGGTTTTGATTATTCAACTATTTGGGTCTTTAGAGAACGTCTTGGGAGTAAAACATTTGAAGTGATTTTTAATAAATTACTGTCTCAGATTGTTGATAAAGGAATAATAAAAAATCCTGGTCAACAATATATTGATAGTATGCCAGTTTTATCCCAAGCAGCACTTCCAAGTGTGACTTGCTTAATTTACATGGCGATTAAAGAGGTAGTTAAATCACTTAATAACACGATAGGTTCTGAGATATTTAATCTTACTGAATTAAATGATAATAAATTGATTTATTACTCAAAACCAAGACCTATTTTTCGAAAAGATAAAAAAGAGAAAATGAAAGCTTTTGAAAAAGGAGTTTCTCGTGCAAGAATCATTATCTCTTATCTCGATAAAAAAGAGATTAGCAATGAAGAAATTGAATTGCTCAAACAAATATTAAACGAAAATGTCAATCATAATGATGAACGAATTCAAACTGAAAAACCCATCAAAACCTTGACAGATAAAGATGCGAAGCTTGGACATAAAACTAAAGAAGATTTGATTTTTGGTTACAAAAATCATTCTTTAGTGAGTGATGAGGGGATAATCACAGCTGTAGAAATATCTTCAGCCGCAGAAAGAGATGATAAACATTTTGAACAATTAGTGAAAAAAGCAAAAGATAATAACCTTAAACCTGAAGAAGTTGATGGTGATTCAGCATATGGTTTTATTGAGACATTTAAGACAGCAGAATCTTTGAATGTTGTATTAAACGCTAAGTTTAGAGGAGTTTCGATAAATGATCTATCAATTTATGAGTTAAGATATGATCCTCAAACACACACAGTAACTTGCCAAAATAATATATCTGTTCAACTTAAAGGTAAAGATAAATTGAGAGCGGAGTTTCCTATTAGAACATGCAGATCATGTCCTAAAAAAGATAAGTGTCAATTAAGCAATTCTAAAAGAATTGCCTTTCATAAAGATCACGATGTTGCAAGAAGAGCAATTATACGACAGAGAGAAAATGAAGAAAAAAAGAAGGCTGCAAAAGAAAAAGGTAAAAAAATAAAATCTAGATTAATAATTGAGAATGTTTTTGCATATTTAAAGAAACTTGGTGGTAAAGCAACATCATATTTTAACATTGACCGAACAAAAACACATATACTCTTAGTGTCAACTATATCAAACATGATGAAAACGGTAAGAATTTGTATAAATTAACAACAAAATCATAAAAAATCGAGAAAGATTATGAAAATCACTAAACACAAATAAATCTCAAAAGGTTTTTTCAATAAAAACAAATGTGAGTTCTAAAATTTAGGGGTTTTTCAAATCATTCTTTTATTGCCCCACCTAATCAATATATTTTTCCTTGATATTTCATTTTTTCAATGTCGCTTAAATCTCATACACTAATTGTATAATACATTTGCTATATAAATCTTTAGAAGAAAAGTATTTAATCTAAACACATTATCCAGTATGATGAATTATATCCTTTATGAATATGCACGCATACAATTTATTAACAGGAAAGATAATGACCAATGCAAGGAAAGTTATTTAGCTTTGCCAGCATAATTCACTTTTTTAATCGCTATCTTTTCTTTTGCGAACTATCACTAAACCTATTAACACAGCAATAAAACCTACCCCAAGAGTCAATACTGAAAACTCAGGGATATCAACACTGGTTACCAGCTTTGTATCATTCGCTTCCAATGTCACAAAGTTTGCAGACGAGCATGTTACATTGTATTCATGCAATCCAACTACTGCAAATGATTTTGTGTAGTTATAATCTATACTATCAAAATCCATTGTATAGGCTGTACCCCAATCGTCATCAAATGTGATATTGCACTCACCAGAGATAGGAGTTCCATCTGTTGAATTTATGTATTCTGCTGTGAATTCAATTGGATCAAGAGGATAGAATACTCCTGATTGCGCTTCGATTGTCAGGTTAGCATCTGTTCCTGCTGCAAAACCAGTAAAGTGCTCAACATCAACTGTCAATGTGCTATCAGCGCATAGGATATTGGAGCATAATGACTCTGGGCACCGCTGATTTTCGCTAAGGATTGCTGCAAATGTGCTTGCAGTCTCTGAATAGAAAACATAAGGCTTATTGCAGTCAACATTATAGAATGTCAATGTTGCAGAACTGTTGAAACTTGAATGCAAAGCAGAGGAATTTACAAAGATAACGCTGTCTTCTATCTTTATGTTTGTGTCATAATTCTCATTATCTGCATTGATGCTGTGGTTTGAGGGGAATGCTATTTTTCCTTTTCCTGTTATCCCAAGAGTCAGGCTTGTTATGTTTGTTACATCACCTTCTGAGAAGTTGGTTGTTTCTGAGGATGTGAAGTTTGTGTATGTTGGTGTTGAATCTGCTGCACCATAAATGCAACGCACCGAAAAGGCGTATGATTTAACATCATAGTACCGGATGGATGCCCAATGACCCGATTGCAAGCCACGCCTCCACGCATATGACTCATAGTTCTGAACAGATGACCACCAGTTAGTGAGGACATTACGATAGCCGAAAGCGCCATTGGAATGCCTGTACCCAGGAAAAAGAGCGCTAAAGCCACTGGTGCCGCCTGAAGATAAAGAAATTCCTTCATTAGTGCCCAACCAGCCAGTAGTAGTAGAGTCATAAGGGAAGTCAGTAGCACAGGTTCCTGAGGTGCATACCTCTCGTTCTAAGGTAGTGTATTCATCATGGGAAGGAATATGCCAGCCACTCGGGCAAATACCCTGTGCATTGGCTGCGACAGAGCCTTTCATTGCAGCAGACCACTGATAAACATAGCCAAAACCAAGAGTCGATACAGCATTGCAATCTTCAGCAGTATTGCCAAAATTTGGAGGACAAGCATAATAGCCATTATCATTTCCATCCCATGTAGCACCTATCGGACCCCTGGTAATAGAGCTTCCATCAGCATATTTTGTTGTGCGCATATTCTCTTTCATCCAGCACTGTGTTCCAATTTCTACAGTGTTATACTCATTACCTTCTATATCAACCACAGTATCCACACCACACTCAAAAGCGCTAACAGCGCCAGCCAATAGAACAACAATTATTCCCCCAATGATTATATTTTTCTTCATTTCCATCGCCTCATTTTCCCTAAGATTATTAGATTTTATTATAGTTAATAATCTAATAATCTTAGGGAAAATGAGGCGATGGAAATGAAGAAAAATATAATCATTGGGGGAATAATTGTTGT
>JAYEPB010000045.1:0-4214 GCA_034723595.1 Nanobdellota archaeon | reverse complement strand
CTAAAAAATAATTGTTAATTTGAAAAGTAGTTCACAAATGAAAATTGTCTGTGCGTGATATGTCCTTTATAAAGTTTAAAAATGATCTATATACTCTAGAAGTGAGAACTACTTTCCGAATTATTCACACTTAATTTCTTTTCTAAATATTTATATTTATAATCATAATCAGTAATCAATGAAGTTTCAGCCAAATCAAAATATCTTTTCTTTAATTTATCGATGTCAATATTTTCTTTCTTAATTATTGCAATAATATCTTCGATGTCCCGAATTTCTGATCTTGCTATTTTGGTAATGATTATATCATACCAATTTAAAATGTATAGCTTTATTTTTCCAATTGTTCTTATCTGTTCTGATAATTCTTTCCAATCATCAGGTAATGGAACTCCAATAATAAATTCATCATAAAATATATCAATCCTATTGAGCATATTTAATACCACTTGATTACACCAGTCACAGACTGGTGGTATAAAATATATCAAAAAAATTTGTGCAATGAATATTATGGCAAAAAGCTGCTTTCTAAGCCTATCAATGTTGCTAACATTCTAGAAAGAGATAATAAAAGAATGAATTCCTGGCTGAATTATCTGATTGACAATAGCATAATCCCTGCTAATCTTAAGATCAAACCCAACTTTCCAGGTTAGGGTGGGAGATGCATGAAAACAGGCACTACAGCCTTTGACACCTATACGAAAATGAAGAATTATAAACTAATTGTTAATTTTTTAATAAAGCTTTTCTTAATTTTGTTAAGGTGTGGCGGTTTTCCAAAGAATTTTAAAATTATCTGCATAATTTTCTGCAATATCTTTATTCTCAATTACGATTGCCAAAGGAGATTCTATATTCCATACTGTTAAAATAACTTTATTATCATAAATTATTGTGCCTGTAAGAGATGTATGTTCTACTGATAAAAATCTGATCTCAGCTAAATCTAATGACGGTCCTTTTTTAATTCTTTCTTTACTCTCTTTTGTTTTATTGTATATTATTTTAATATTGATCTTTTGTTTTATTCTTTGTTTATGCCAATGTTCTAAATAATATGGCAATAATTTGTAACCAACTCCTGATGAACCATAAATTAAAATCTCTTTAGGATTATCTCTGAGTATATAAGAAAAAACAGATTTCATCCCCTCTTTTCCCTCATGTATTTCAATATTTGATTTTTTCCCACCTATATCTTGCAGCTTAGCCAGTTCAGGGATTATATTTTTAAGGTCCTCTTCTTCTCTTTTCTTTTTCTCCTGAAAACTATCTAAAATCTTATTTGGGGATACTGCCTGAAAATATTTTTTTCCAGCCTTAATAGTGTATGAAATAAAACCCTTATCTAATAAGACATCAAGATAATCATAAATTGATGAACGAAGGATATTAGTTTTCTTTGAAATATGATTAGCCAAACTTGACCCTTCTTTAAGCAAAGCTACATAGACTTTTGCTTCTTTTTCCTTAAGTCCTATTTTTTCTAATTGTGCCATGTCCATAAAATTACTAATTCTTTTGAAGTATATAAATGTTGTGGAAAAATCCACAGCATATATTTAAATATATATTATACATTCACTACTTTATGATTGCGACAACAACAAAGCCCACAAACAGAAAAGATTTACCTTTTGTAATATATGGATCAGACCATACTATAAAAGATTATAAAGACTCAATTAGCAGAAAAAGGCTACTCGAAGCAGAGTTTAGCTCATCTCCTGTTTGTAATTTAGATTGTCCTTTTTGTTATACTAATGTCCATGAAAGAAAAGATTATGAAATCGCTTCATTAAATAATATAAATCTTTTTTTAGAGCAGGTTTCTTCTCTTGGAGCAAAAACTGTTCGAATTGTGGGGTTAGGAGAGCCTTTTTTAGATAAAAGAGTTTATGACGGTTGCGGGTTTCCATTTATTGAATTAGCTAAAAAACATGGGCTAATTGCTCAGATTTATACAAATGGAACACTGATTGACAGAAATCTGGCAAAAAAATTATCTGAGGAGAATGTTTCATTGGTTTTAAAGATGTATAGTTTTTCTCCAGGTATTTTTGAAAAAATGACTGGATATAAAGGATGTTATACAAAAGAAAAACAAGTTGAAATCTCTCCTGGGAAATATATACCATATGGACTTCAGGAGGCAATATCTGCAGGACTTAATGAAAATTGCCCCACCAGATTAGGAATTAACACAGTTATAACTAAAGATAATTTTGAGGAAGTATTTTCAATTTATCAGTTTGCAAGGGAAAGAAATATTGCCGTAAGATTTAGCGGAGTTTTATTTGGACAAAGAACATTTGATGATGAACATGTAGTGAGTGATGAGAAGAGAGATAAAATTTTTGGACAGATTGTTGATTATGAGAAAAAATTAACAGGTATTTCTTTTAAGCCTTATGGACCTATGTTGCATGGAGGATGCAAGAGATTAGGATTTAATATTATATTTGATGGTCTTGGATTCAGAGCATGTTGCGGAGCAAAAAAACAACTCCAGAATAAGGATGGAAATCTGATTACATTAGAAAATTCTACTGTTGAAAATATTGTAAAAACACATCCAGTATTTGAAGCTTATAGAAATGCCAGAAGTAATGGTAAAAAACTAAATTGTGTGATGGTGAAAAAAAATGATTAATAAAAAACTAGTCTTAGTAGAACCTGCAGAGATTACTGTGGGTGTTGAAGGAGCAAAAAGGTCGCAGGAACCAGCAGGATTATGCGTAATTGGAGGCTATACACAATCAAAAGGGATTGATACTGAAATAGTATGCCCTACTTCTGATAACCCAACTGTATCTGCAGAAAGGATTCTTGAACACAATCCCGAATATGTTGGTTTGGGAACTTTTCTATACAGCCTGCCAAGAGCACTTGAATTAGCAAAAGAAGTCAAGATGCAAGATAAGAGCATTAAAACAATAATCGGTGGGAATGGAGTAAATGTTGATGCTAAAACAGTTTCTATGGACCCAAATGTAGATTTTGTGGTAAAAGGGGAAGGAGTTTATCCAGTATATGATTTAATCTCTGGTGTAGCATATAAAAGAGGGGTAATCTATCAAGAAGGCAGATTAATAGCTGACACTCCTCAAAGAACTGATTTGGATGATTTATCATTATCATTAAGAACACCAGAAATGATGGAAGGTAGAGTTAGAGGAGATTTAACAAATCCTTCTCAATTTGATCAAAACTATGCTACAATATTTACCACAACAGGATGCGCTAATCGTTGCAAGTTTTGTCAGACGCAGGAAATGTTTCCAGGAACTGTTTTTTTCAGGAATCCTCAACAAGTATCTGAAGAAATTCAGAAGTGTCAGGAAGAGTATGGTTCAAACTATTTTCTGTTGACAGACCCTCTGGTTTTTGGCGGAGTTAAAGGATTGAAATCAGGACATGCTCAAAAGGCAGCAAAAGCATTGGGAAAAACAGGAGCAAAGTTTTATGCTCTTGCCAGATTAGACATGCCATCAGAATATTGGGATTTGTTTCAGGAAGCAGGAATTACAAAAATAGGAGTGGGAATAGAATCACTAGTGTTAAAAGGAATAAAAGATGGAACTCCTGATATGTATTTAGGAAGAATAGAAGAGTATGGAAATGAAGCAATAAAAAGAGGTATGTTTTGCAAAGGATTATTTATGGTTGGTTATGAGGGTCAAAGCAAGGAACAAATTCTTCAGGAAGCTGATGCAATAGGAAAATTAAAAAGTATTTCAGATATTCGTATATCCTGGCTGACTCCATTTGAAAAAACAGCTGAAGAAAGAGATGCGCTTTTTAAACAAAGTTTAATCTATACCTCAGATATCTCTAAATGGGGTACTAATGACCCAATATATAAGATTGATGATATTGAAGATCCTGGGAATGTAGGATTACTTAGAGATAATATGTATCATTCTTTTTACACAAGCGGTAATGCTGATACTGTCGCAAAAAAACTTATTAAAGCTAATCCCGAACTTAGGAGAAGTTATGAATGGTTTAACAAGAATGTTTTGGCAAAATCTGGATTGAAGATATCTGTGGATTAAGGGGTTAACTTGCTAATGAAAATTATGACCTACTCCCCAATCTAAAGATTGGGGTATCTTATGCTAATCCATGGTGTATTGCTTGATTCTGGATATACTTTTCAACTGTTGCAAACTCATTATATCCTACAGTTATGGCGCATCCACCTG
>JAYEPB010000044.1:0-4265 GCA_034723595.1 Nanobdellota archaeon | reverse complement strand
TGAAGATGTAAAGACAAGAAATATCTACACTCTTGATACAAAACTTTCAAGAAAAGAACTTAAGCTTGCAACTGATGAGCTTTTCACAAATCCTGTGATACAGGAATCAAGAATTAATAAAAGCCTTGAGCGCGATAAATTTGATTATTCTATTGCAGTCAGCTTCAAGCCAGGTGTCACTGATAACGTCGGCAGGACTGCTAAATCAGCTTTAGAAGACATGCTTAATAAAAATCTCAACAATAATGAACACGTCTCAGCTGCAATGCAGTATATGCTCAGAGGAGTTACAAGAGTAGAAGCAGAGACTATAGCAAGAGATTTGCTTGCAAATAATCTTATTGAGAATGCATCTGTGCAGTCATACAGTAATTGGAAATCAGATGGCATCAGCATCCCTTCTTCAATTATGACTTCTGACCATAAGCCCCAATTCAAAGAGATTGATTTAGATGTTAATGACAAAGATCTTGAGAGAATCAGCTCTGAAGGCATACTTGCTCTTAATCTCAATGAGATGAAGACTATAAGAAATTATTTCAAAAGACCTGATATAATAAAACAAAGAGAAAAGGTAGGACTTGGAGACAAGCCTACAGATGTTGAACTTGAAGCAACTGCTGCATCATGGTCAGAACACTGCCATCATAAGATATTCAATGGATTGATTGATTATACAGACCCAAAAAGCAGAACAATGACAATTGATTCATTGTTTGATACTTACATAAAGCAAGTTACTGATGAACTTGCATACCCTTGGCTTCTAAGTGTCTTTAAAGATAATGCAGGAGTCATCCAGTTTAATGACAAGAGGGCGTTAGTTTATAAGGTAGAGACTCACAACAGCCCAAGCGCGCTTGACCCTTTTGGCGGCGCAATGACAGGAATTGTTGGGGTCAATAGAGATCCATTCGGAACAGGAATGGGATCAAAATTGATTGCAAATGTCTGGGGCTATTGCCTGGGAAATCCTAATTTTAAGGGAAAGATGCCTGGCGGACTTCTTCATCCAAGAAGAATCAGGGATGGAGTGCATAAGGGTGTTATTGAAGGCGGCAACCAGAGCGGCATTCCTTATATGAGAGGCTGGGAAACCTTTGATGACAGGTATGCTGGAAAGCCTTTGGTATTCTGCGGCACATTAGGAGAGATGCCTCTTGCTCTTCATGGAAATCCTGCATATGAAAAAGATGTAAAGTCAGGCGATCTCATTGTCATGGTAGGAGGCAGAGTAGGAAAAGATGGCATTCATGGAGCAACATTTTCCTCAGAAGAACTGCACAAGGATTCTCCTATACAAGCAGTCCAGATAGGCGACCCAATTACTCAGAAAAAGATGACAGACATGCTGCTTGAAGCAAGAGATCTTGGATTGTATAGAGGTATAACAGACAATGGCGCAGCAGGCCTGAATTCATCTGTTGGAGAGATGGCGCTTTTCAGCGGTGGGTGTGATATGGATCTTGCAAAAGTTCCTTTAAAATACCAAGGTCTGGAATCCTGGGAAAAGCTTGTATCTGAAGCTCAGGAAAGAATGACAATTGCTGTCCCTGTTGATAAGATACAAAAATATATGGAACTTTCAACTAAAAGAAAGGTAGAATCAACAGTGCTTGGAGAATTTACAAATGATGGTATCTTTCATATTAAGGAAGGAGAGGAGACTGTTGCATATATGGATATGGATTTCTTGCATAATGGTGATCCCAGATATGAGCTTGAAGCAACTTTTATAAAACAGAAATTCAGCACTCCCAGGATTAAGATAGATAATCATTATCAGGTGTTAACAGATATGCTCAAACGTTTAAACATCTGTTCAGGCGAAAAAAGATGCAGGCAGTATGACCATGAAGTCAAGGGAAGAAGCATAATCAAGCCTTTTGTAGGCAGGGAATTTGATGTGCCAAGCGATGCAACAGTAATGCTTGCAGAATATGGCGGGGTTGAAGGAATAATCCTTGCTGAGGGCATTAACCCATTTTTTTCTGATATTGACACTTATTGGATGGCTGCATCTGTTGTTGATGAGGCTGTCAGGAAATTCATCTCTATTGGCGGCAAGCTAGGGTCAGAATCCAGGTTGTCAGGACTTGATAATTTCTGCTGGCCTAATTGCGTTAAGGAATCAATGCCTAAGAGAAGCCATAAGCTTGCGCAATTAGTAAGAGCAAATCAAGGTCTATACACATTCTGCAGGGAATATGGCATCCCTTTGATATCTGGAAAAGACAGCATGTCAAATGACTGCACAAAAGTAGATCCGCCGATTTCAGTTCCGCCGACTCTTCTGTTTTCAATTGTTGCAAAGATGCCTGACATCAGCAAGGCTGTGACAATGGATATAAAAGAGCCTGGTGATCTTGTGTATGTTATAGGTCAAACTAAAAATGAACTTGGAGCTTCAGAATTTTACAGGCATCATGGAGAGATGACAAGAGGCAGACCTTATGTTGGTAATATTGTTCCAAAAGTCAATGCAGATCAGGCAAAAAAATATTACAATGCATTGAGCATGGCAATTGATGATGGCATAGTAAAATCATGCCACACTCCAACTAAAGGTGGGTTGGGTGCTGCGCTTGCAAAAACTTCATTTGCAGGAAACCTTGGCATGGATATCTACTTAAAATACGTACCAGGTTCAGTGCGCACAGATTATGGCACATTATATTCTGAATCAAATTCAAGATTTATTGTGACAATTAGCCCTGAGCAGCAGGACTATTTTGAAGAAGTCATGGAAATTGGGATTAAGTCTGGCATTGACTTTGCTGAAGTAGGCTTTGTAAGAGATGACAAGCAATTCAATATCTATTGCAGAGATAATAATCTGATAATCAGCGACGACATTAATGAAATGAAAAAAGAATGGAAGTCAACATTGGATGAGGTGGATTAAATGAAAATACCGAAAGCATTGATTATAACCGGAGACGGGCTTAATTGCGAAGATGAAACAAAATATGCATTTAATCTTGCAAAAGCAGAACCTAAGCTTGTGCATATAACAAACATACTTGATGGTGATTATAAAATCAACGATGCTCAGATGCTTGCTTTTATAGGAGGTTTTGCAAACGGCGACCACCTTGGTGCAGGCACAGTTCAGGCAGTAAGATTCAGACATAAACTTTGGGATGACTTGCAGGAATTCATTGAAAAGAAGAAACCTATCATTGCGATATGCAATGGATTTCAGACAGCAGTTAACATGGGCATCCTGCCTGGCATAGATCAGGATTACAGGAAACGCTCTGTGACATTGATGACAAATGATTCAGGAGTATTTGAGGACAGATGGGTATATCTTAAGGCAAATCCTGATTCTCCATGCATCTGGACAAAAGGAATAAAAAAATTGTTTGCTCCTGTAAGGCATGGCGAAGGAAAATTCTATACCCATGAAGAGGGTATGATTGATAATCTATTTGAAAACAATCAGGTAGTGCTTCAATATGCTGGCAGGAATTTTGTCAGACCTACAATGGATTATCCGCTTAACCCTAATGGTTCGCTTGAGTCGATTGCAGGAATCTGCGATGAGACTGGAACAATCTTTGGATTGATGCCCCATCCAGAAGCATATCTCCATGCGCATAATCATCCTGACTGGACATATCTTAAAGCTATTGGCAAAAAGCTTCCAAAAGAAGGCCAGGGAGTGAAGATATTCAGGAATGCTGTGAAGTATGTTAAGGAGATGTGAAATAGAAGGTTTGATGTAGCAATGTCTGGTTGATTCAATATTCAAAGATAAATAGATTTAAAAAGGTAATAACAATTTAATAGAGCAATCGAATAAAAAAACAGATTTATGATGTTGTAGTTTATGGTGGGCAAGTTTAAAAATATGAGAGATTTATTTATAAAAATATACCCACTGCTTGCAGTGGCTGGGATTGATCTATACTAATCTGCCAGGTATATTTTTATGACCAAAAACCCAATGTAATAATATACCTCGCCCCTTGGGGTGATTGGGTTTTTGATTTTCAAGATTTAACGCACAAACTTTAAATCTACACTAAAAAACTAACAAACATAGATGAACTTAAAAAGTCAATCCTGCAAAAAGCATTCAATGGAGATCTTGCAAAATGCTAAACCCCTCCATCCCCAAAATACTAAATTCAATGAGGTGTCAGTATGAACGATCTAAATATTAAACATAACAAACTAGTTATTTTTCAAAGTAAGAAAATCCGAAGAATATGGTTTAAAGATGAATGGTATTATTCTTTAGTTGATATTATCAAAGT
>JAYEPB010000043.1:0-16500 GCA_034723595.1 Nanobdellota archaeon | reverse complement strand
AAGAATCAAATTTTTCTATTACTAACTTAGTTTTTACCATTTGTATATACTATGTATATACCTAATATAAATAACTTTCGGTTTTTGACACTATTATCTAGAAATCAATCACATTCGGAGATACTGTCTGATAAGTATACTGCATCACCATAAAGTTTATATAACCCCAATTTCTGGTTAGTTCAAGAGGTGGTTGATAACGTGTTAAAAGGGAAGATACAGACTATCGCATATAATGATGATGTGGAAGGGATTGATAAAGATTTTTTTGAAGAAGATTATTCCGAATTTATTGAAGATTATGATGATGATGATGATGATTTTGCTTTAACCATAAGGGATCATGATATTTAGTTGCGTATATGTTGAGATTGGTGAACAATATGGAAGATTGCATATTCTGCAAGATTGTGGATGGAGAATTGCCTTCTCTCAAGGTTTATGAAGACGAGGATGTTCTCGCTTTTCTTGATATAATGGCTGTAAATAAGGGTCATACTTTAGTCATACCTAAAGAACATTATTATAATATTGAGGATGCTCCTGAGAATATTATAGCGAAAGTCATGGCTGTTGTCAGGAAGGTTGCGCCTGCTGTAAAGAAAGCTGCTGATACAGACGGCTTTGTAGTTATGCAATGCAATGGCAAGACTGGCGGGCAGGTTGTTCCACATCTCCATTTTCATATAATCCCAAGGCTTAAGGATGATGGTTTGAAATTCTGGCCTCAGGAGAAATATGCTGAAGGAGAAAGGGAAGAGTACTGGAAGCGGATTTTGGCAGAGATGGGGTGATGTTTTTTAGTTTTGTTATCTTCTTGAATTGAACTTTATTGTTGCGCAATCTTCCAGAGATATTCAAAATAATTCTTATATGAATCATAAACATCTTTATGTTCTATAATAACAGCCAAAGGATTCTCAACCCACATTACCAATGCTACTTTATTTTCGAAAATATATGTGGATACTGAGGAATTAAATTCAGATGGCACATATTTTATTTTTGTTAAAGGTATTTTGGTTGGTTTTAGTTTGATGTTGGCAATGATTCTCATGCGTATCTTGTTCTTTGTTCTTTCTTTATCCCATCCTGGATAATAATGTGGAAGAAATTCTTTTATCTTGTATTCTGCTCCAAAATCTAATATCTCTGTTTTTGATTTGAGCATCTCCTGCAAAACTGTTTTGATTCCAGCTATTGCCTTAAAACTATGAATCTCCTGCTTTTCTTTAATCATGTTAAAATCAAGTAATAATTCTGGGATAACTTTTTTTGCATCTTCAAGTTCAGATTCTTTCTCTTTAATTGTTTCTAAAATATTTTCAGGATTGCCTGCTTCAAACAGCAGTTTGTTTGCTTTTGAGATTTGGCTGACAAGCCCTTTCTCTCTTAAGCCTCTTAAAGCGTCATAGACTGAGACTCGATGGATTCCAGAATGTCTTGATATCTCATTGGCAGATGCAGAGCCTAGTTTTAATAAGCTTAGATAGCATTTTGATTCATTTGGACTTAATCCTGTTTTTTCAAGTTGTTCTTGTTTCATCTTGGTTGTTGTATTACTCTATATTATTTAATTCTTTCTAAAATGTTGTAATCCTCCTTACTACACTTGTTTATATTTTCTCTCTTGTTACTATCTCTCAGAGGTAAATCCTATGAAGGAGATAAAAAAGATTGCACTGATTGTAGATCAAATAAAAATTGAGTCTACCACCTGCCTGGAAGAAGCTGTTAAAGAGATATTTGGCAAAGAAATTAACAGAAGGAACTGTATTCTTTCAGAAGAGGCTATGACTGGTCAGGTTGCAGAGAAATACGATGAAATTGGAAAGTTGGCAAGGCAGGAAACTTATAAAAAGATAGTAACAGACTTTAAGAATAGGGCAGGGTGCTATGGTGTGAATCATATCAGGACAAATATGCAAGTTGGGACTATTTTAGAGGTGGGGTGTGGTTCAGGGTTGCTTAGTTTGGAGTTAGCAGAGCAGACAAATGGCTATATATTAGGTATAGATCTATCTGCAGATATGATTAAATTGGCAAATATGAATTTAAAAAAGAGATCAAAAGATAAAGTTAAACAGATAAAAGAATTTTGGAAAAAGCTTCCTGAATCTTGCAGAAGTAAATTTGAAAAAAACGATAAATTGAAAAAAAATCCTCCTTTTTATGATTCAGTAGAATTTAATCAGGGAAGTGTTTACAATCTCTCAGCAATTGTTAGGGATAATAATGATACTAATTATATTGTATGCAGAAATGCGTTGCATAGATTCAAGGATGCAAAAAAGGCAATTGAAGAGATGTATTCTGCACTTGCTCCTGGCGGTAAAATATACATCAGGGACTTAAAAAGAGATTCAGACTGGAAAACAATTGTTAAGAGAATTGGGAAGCGAAGATGGGAACAGCCAGACTTAGTTAAAGATTATATTGGCGCAATGGCTGGGATGCTGACAAAAAAGGAACTTCAGGAGATTCTGGAACTTTCAGATATTAAGAATTATGAAATTACAGATGGGTATTATGATCTGCAAAATGAAAGTTCAATGCAAAGAGATCAGATGAAAGAGTATGCTTCAGAAGTGGAGTATGTCTGTGTGATTAAGAAGCAGCATGTTGATGCTGATAAGTTTTAACTTGGTGAAATTCTTAATTATGAGGATTCTTATAAAAAATCCTGTTTTAAAACGATAGATTTAAAAAGCATTACACACCTCTAGATAGCAATAAAATGGGAAATAAAAGTAAAGGTATGAATTCAGCGAAAAAACTTATGAAGAGACGAACTCAAGGAAGATGGGCTAAAGGGCAGTATAAAAAGAGAGTTCTTGGTCTGCGAGAGAAAGCAGATCCTTTAGGCGGTTCATCTCAGGCAAAGGCAATTGTTCTGGAAAAAGTGCAGATTGAGGCAAAACAGCCAAATTCAGCTATGAGGAAGTGTGCCAGAGTACAGCTTACAAAGAATGGAAAACAGGTCACAGCATTTTGCCCTGGTGACGGCGCTACTAAACTTGTTGATGAGCATGATGAGGTAATCATCGAAAGAATAGGTGGTAAGATGGGCAGGGCTAAAGGAGATATACCAGGAGTTAGGTGGCAGGTTATTAAGGTTAATGCTCAATCACTAAGGGCTTTGCTTAAAGGCAAGGTAGAAAAAGCAAGGAAGTAAAAATGGATATTAAAGCATTTAACAGGTGGAGTTTAGAAGGAATCAAGATTGAAGACCCAGGATTGGTCAAATACATCTGCCTTGAACCAAGGATTGTTCCAAAGACAGGGGGCAAGAATGTCGGAGTAAGGTTTCATAAGTCAAAAACTTTTATTGTCGAGAGGCTTATTAATAAGATAATGCAGCCAGGACATAAGGGAAAAAAGCATTATATTTCATCTGGCAGTAAGACTGGAAAGGGAATAGTTGCATATGGAATTGTTGAGAAAGCACTGGGAATTGTTGAAAAAAGGACAAATGAAAATCCAATAAAGGTGTTGGTCAAGGCTATTGAAAATGCTGCGCCAAGAGAAGAGATTCTTACAATTGAATACGGTGGCGCAAGATATCCCAGAGCAGTTGAATGCGCGCCTCAGAGGAGAGTTGATGTTGTCTTGAAGCTTATGACACAGGGATCATCCCATAAATCTTTCAATAAGAAAAAACCTATAGAAAATGCACTTGCTGACGAGATTATTGCAGCATACCAGCTTAGCAATAATTCGATTGCGATTTCTAAGAAGTTGGAAGTTGAAAGGCAGGCTGACAGCAGTAGATAAGTAAGTTTTTGATTTTTTAAGCGGTTTTTCTAATAATTTTTTATATTTTAAATACAATGATTTTTATATTCTGGATTTTAATATTGAATAAATATGAATCAGCAGAGGAAAATCAGCATTTGGGCTGGCATCACCAGAAATTTATTCATATTAGGATTGGTCAGTTTGTTGACTGATCTTAGCAGTCAGATGGTCTTTCCATTGATTCCTTTGTTTCTGACTACTGTGTTGGGGGCTGGCGCTTATGCTGTGGGCATTGTAGAGGGGGCTGCGGAAACAACTGCTTCTTTATTGAAAGTAGTATCTGGCTATTGGTCTGACAAGATCAAGAAAAGAAAACCTTTTGTTTTGTTCGGATATTCTTTGTCAGCTATAACAAAGCCATTATTTGCTCTTGCTGCAGTCTGGCATTTTGTTCTTTTTATCAGGGTAATAGAGAGAATTGGCAAGGGATTAAGGACTGCTCCAAGGGATGCGCTTGTGGCTGAATCCTGCGAGGCAAATGTCAGGGGAAAAGCCTATGGAGTCCATAGGGCTATGGATGGCATCGGTTCAGTTTTAGGCGCACTTCTTGCTTTATTTCTCCTTCCTGTTTTTGGATATAAGGATATCTTTCTTTTCGCTTTCATTCCAGCTATAATTGGAGTATTTGTTATTTTATTTATCAAAGAAAAAAATTCTGGTCTTAAAAAAGAGGCAAATGACATATCATTTAAGCCGAGTCTTAAAAGATTGCCATGGAATCTGAAACTGTTTATTGTTGTTTCCTCAATATTTGCATTAGGTCATTTTGGATATGCATTTCTTTTGTTAAGAGCAAAGGATATAGGATTGGCTGACAATATGGCAATACTTCTTTATGTCATATTCTATGTGGTATATACTATTGGAGTAATCCCTTCTGGAATATTGTCAGATAGGATTGGAAGAAAGCCAGTTTTAATCTTGGGCTATTTGGTATTTGCCATAACATCTTTCGGCTTGATATTCACTTCAACTTTTTATTCTATTTTGCTGTTTTTTGTAATCTATGGAATATTCTTTGCCTTGATTGATGGTGTCCAGAGAGCATTTGTAGTGGATTTGGCGCCAAAACATCTGAAAGCGACAGCATTGGGAACATTCCATACAGCAATAGGATTAGTTGCGTTGCCAGGAGGATTTATTGCAGGTTTGTTATGGGATAAGATAAATCCTGAAACAACATTTATTTATGGTTTTGTGTTGGCAATAATATCATTGTTGTTGTTCATGTTTGTTAAGAAGAAATAGATGATTTTATTTATTACTTTGAACTAATTTCCTAAATAAATTTTATTAATCTTTTAATTATCTTTTCAGTTTCTAGCTTAAGATTGTTTACTTTTTCGATTCTTTATTATTGGAATTTGGGAAAGATAAAGAAAAGATATATAGCTTACTCTCCTATTCATACCTTAAAGCATCCACAGGTTTGAGATGGGCAGCCTGCCGTGCAGGCAGAAGTCCTGATATTGTTCCTACAACAAAAGCGAATGCAAGGCTACCTACAATAAGATACCATGGGAAATATGCTTGTAATAGGGTAGTCTGGAGGACAGCAGTAGCAATTACTTCTACCGACTTGCTAAATGCCATGCCAATAGCCACGCCTATTGCTCCACCTAAAGCGCCTAATATACCTGATTCAATGACAAATAGGGTCATTATGCTGCTGTTCTTTGCTCCTATTGCTTTCATTATGCCTATCTCTTTTGTCCTTTCGATGACTGCGGTATACATGGTGTTCATAATACCTATCCCTCCAACAAGAAGGCTTATTGCAGCAATTCCTATAAGAACAAGATTTACTATATTGAGTATGACATTGTACGTTTCCAGCAACTCTTCAGTTGTCTGGACACTGAAGTCTTCCTGTCCTTCTTCCACATCCCTGCTCTTTCTTAATGCTTTTTCTATTTTTTCTGCTCCTTTAAGGGGGGTTATAGCTGAGCTGGTTTTGGCAATAAGCATATTATATTCATCTTCGATATCATATATCTCTTCTAATGTGTCCTGAGGTATGTAGATCTGCTGGTCATCTCCTGGATTGCCTATAATTTCATAAAAGCCCACAGTCTTAAATTCTATATCATTGACCTTGATTGTATCCCTTAGATTGACATTCTTTTCAAATAATTCCCTGTCATAGTAATAATGGCCAAGCACAACCTTGTACTTATCGCCTTTTTTGATATTCCTTCCAAACTCAATGTCATAACTCAGGAATAATTCATCAAAAAGTGTTCTTTGCTCATCAGTTGGTACTCCTATTGCAAGATAATATCTTACTACATCATTGAACTCTAATTTTGCAAATTTATATGACATGCCAGTGACATCTGTGATCCCTACCACTTTTTTGATAGCCTTGATATCCTTATCTGTAAAAGTGGATGCTCCTTCTGCCATAGGACCAAAAGCTCCTTTAGGCATTATCATTATCTTGTCCCTGCCGAGTTTTTCAAATTCATCGTCCATATATTTTTGCAGCCCCTGACCAAGGCTTATGAGTGATACTACAGCAGCTATGCCTATGAATATGCCTATCATGGTGAGCCAGCTTCTCAGCTTTCTCTTCCTTATGTTAGTCCATCCATGGTTGAAAAAGTCTTTTATCATCTTGTTATATCATCTCTTATTCATGCTCGCAATGCCTCTACTGGTTTCATCTTTGCAGCCTGCATTGCAGGAAGCGCTCCTGAGAGCGATCCTATTATGAATGAAAATACCAATGGTCCTAAGATCCAAAACATTGTATAATGGGCTTGTATGAGCTGTGTTCCAAGTATCAATGTTCCTAATATCTCTACAGACTTACTTAGTGCTATTCCCACTATTATTCCAATTATTCCTCCTACCAGGCCAAGCACGCCTGATTCTATGAGAAACAATAGCAAGATGTTGCTGTTTTTTGCTCCGATTGATTTCATAATTCCTATCTCTTTTCTTCTTTCCAGCACTGCTGTGAACATTGTGTTTGAAATCCCTACTGCGCCTACTACAAGGCTTATCATGGCAATGAAAACAAGGAACCATGTGACATAGTTCAGTATGTTATTGAGGGTCTCTACTGCCTGCGCAGGAGTCTGGACACTGAAATCCTCTTTGCCCAATTCTACATCCCTGTGCTTTCGAAGGTCCTTCTCAACTCTTACAGCAATGTTCTCTATCTCATCGACATTGAAAACCTGGGCTGCGATTATGTCAACTTCATCCTCTATGTCCAGCGCATCCCTCATCGGTTTATCATTCATGAGTATAAAGTCATTACCCAGTGGGCTGGCAGATTTTTTAAGTATTCCTATAATCTCAAAATCCTTGCTGCCTATGTTCAGCTTGTCGCCAAGCCTGAGTTTTCTTGAAAAAAGTTTTTTAGAAGCAAGGTCATTTCCTATGATTATTTTATACCTGTCGTTTTTGAAAAGCATCCTCCCTTCTTCCATGGTAAGATCCATTGATTCTTCAATCACTTCAAGCACAAGCTTGCGGGATTCATCCTGGGTGATGCTTGCGATTGCACTATATCTCTCTTCATCATTAAACCTGATTTTTTCGCTTCGCATCAGCCTTTCAGCCACTATATCAATGCCTTTTACTCTTTGTATAACATCAGTGTCTTTAGAAGTGAGTTTTTCAACAACTGTTGAGTCTGGAGGACCGAATGCTGCTACACCTGCTGCTTGTATCACTAATTTATCTGTGCCAAAACCTGCGAACTGCCCTGTTATGGCTTCCTTAAGCCCCTGGCCAAGGCTTACTAATGCTACTACTGCAGCTATTCCTATGAATATGCCAATCATAGTAAGCCAGCTTCTTACCTTCCTTTTACTGATATTCTTGAAGGCAAATAAAAAATAGTCTTTTATCAATTTGCAACTCTTGCTTTTTAGTCAAGCTTTTGATTGTTCATTTCTTCTTTTTCCTGATTCTTCTGTAGATGAAGACACCTATGATAATTATTGCAAGAGTAATCACAATTCCTGTGGTGGTGTTTGACTTCTTCATACCAACAAGCAGAGCTTCTTCTTCACTAAGCAGCTTGAGCTTAAGTTCAATTGTCTTTTGATATTCAACATTGTTAGCATCCTTAAACTCTATCTCAAGAGGAAGTGTTGCATAGCCATTCTGGCTTTTCTTGAGGTATATATTAAATTCCTCAGTCTCATAGTCATCAGAATCTATGTTGCCGATATATGCGTCTTCTGAAGAAAGGATCTTGTAATTCTCTGAGGGCTTAAGCTTGACATAAAGGAATTTGACATCGCTAAGTCCTTTGTTCACGAATTTAACATCAATAATCCCTACTTGCCTTTCTTTGTATATCTCTGAATCATCGATTCCTACGATTAAGTCAGGTTCATCTCCAACAATAAGGCTGATTATTGCTGTCTGTTCATAGGTTCTTCCTTTGCCGTCCATGTAATTTATAGTGACTGGCACTTTGTAGATTTTTGCTTCAGCATCTGCGCTGGCTGCTAATTTGAAAGTGACAATTGCTTCAGACATACTTTCCATCTTTGAGATTATCTTCTCTTCGCTTGATCCTATTGGCGAAAATGGAAGCTCTTCATAACTGATAGCTGTTGTTGTCTGCAGCAGCTGCACAAGACCAAGCTTAACTTTCACATCCTTGATGAATGAGTGCGCTCCGTTCCAGAGAGTAATTTTTATATCTGCTGTTGAGCCAGGTTTTATCATTTGAGGGTTTGATGACACTTTTTTCAATGAGAGAAGAGTTGGCTCAGTCCATATGTTAATGACAAAAGACTCCTTGATCCAGCCGTCTTCATCTGAGTGCCATCTTAGTTCTATTGTATTTTCTCCTACCACTGCGTTTGAGTCAACGCGCATTTTATACATGAAAGTCTGTGCTTTGCTGTCAACCTGCCTTGCGCTTAATGTTCCTATGAATTTGACTCTTTCTTCTCCTCGTTCAAGGGAGAATGGGAAATCATCCATCATCTCAATTTCAATGTTTTCCATATTGGAAGATCCAAAATTCTCTATCTTAAATCTAAACTCTGCATAAGAGCCAGGTTCAACTGGATCAGGTGTCTGGCTGATAAGACTTATATCTATATCATGAGTAGTTGTCAGTGTTGCTGCTCCAATGCTTGGTGTTATAAACATGGTAAGTACTAAAATCATTATGGCGCTTATTGTTATTTTTTTCATTTTATCTCCTCCTTTTGATTAATTATCTGGTTTGTTGTATTTTATAATGATTTGACAATTGTTCCGTCTTTTAGGTATTCTGTTCTTTCTGCAGTCTTTGCAACTTTTTCATCATGTGTCACCATGATTATTGTCTTGCCTTCTTTATGAAGCTTTTGAAGATATTCCATCATTATGCTGCCAGTCTTGGAATCAAGGTTTCCTGTCGGCTCGTCTGCAAGTATGACTTCAGGATCATTCGCAAGTGCCCTTGCAATTGCAACTCTCTGCTGCTGTCCCCCGCTTAGTTCAGGAGGTCTGTGATTGATTCTTTCTCCAAGACCCACATTAGAAAGCAGTTCTCTCGCTCGCGCCTCTCTTTTTTCCAGCTCTAATCCCTGGAATATCATCGGCAGCTTCACGTTTTCCAGCGCTGTCAATGTGTTTATCAGGTTGAACTGTTGGAAAATGAATCCTATCTTTCTTCCCCTTATCTGCGCAAGGTCTGATTCATGCAGATGAGATATATTTTGCTTTTCAAGAAATATGCTCCCTTTTGAAGGGATGTCAAGGCAGCCTACCATATTTACTGCTGTTGAATTATGAATTATAATATTATTTGCAATAAAATTATGATATTCTTGGATTGTCAAATCATAAACTGCTGTTGTTTTTGTTGTTTTGACAACATCTTTTACCTTATCCCAAAAGATTTGCCTAGATATCTTACAAATTTCCGCTAATTGATTAATTAATATTGATGAGTCTTTAATTATATTCTTAATGTATCTTTCTACTTCTTTTTCTGTTTTTATCTCTTTTTTGGAAAAGCCCAAGTCTTTGCTGAGTTTTAGGCTTGGTTTCATCTTTTGAATTTCATCTAATCTCTCTTTAAAAACTTTGAGGAGAAATTCAACTGTCTTAATAGTAGGATTTCTGCTTGTGCCTTCCAGTTGCCAAAAATCTTTGCTATATCTTTTTTTAATTCGTTTTATTGATATCTTAAGATGTTTTCTGATGTTGCGGATTAGTGCAGTACATGGGATTATATCAACATTAGTGTCTGCTTTTTTTGTTTTTTTGATGTGTGATTTCAATCTTTCTGATTTATGTATGGATACAAACCCGATGTTATCCTCATATTTGGTGATATTTTCTAATCCTGATATTGATAAAGTATAATCTTTTCTTAATTTCATTTGGCTATTTGTTGCTCTTTTCCTGACTTCAGAGTATCTAGCTACAATTCCAAATCTTAAAAAAAGAGGAATTAGCGCAGTAATCATGCTTTTACTGGCAAGAGTAATCATTACTGCATTTTTTGTTTTATCTACATATCCCTCGCAATCAAATAGCGCTCTTAAGAACAAAGCTATTTCTCCATCAGAACACTTTGCGATAAAGTCTGGTAAAGTTATGGATTTGGATTTTTTGAGATTTGGGAAATTAAATATATTTTTAAAAAAATGTTTTAGTGTAATTGAGCAAAAGTCAATCCTTGTGGGAATGTATTCTTTAGCATCTATATCAAAAACTTGCTTAAAGACAAATTTTATTCTTTTTTTAAGTTTTTCATCAATATTAGCTATCTTTACACCATCTTTATCTAACCAGCCATCTCCTGCAATATAACCATAAGCTTCTAATAATAATTTATTTGTATTATAAGGAATCCTGATTTTGTTTGGAGTACTGGTTTGTTTAAGATAATTTATCTCTTTTTCAAATTCATCAAGATTTAAACCTAAAAACTCAACTATTTCTTTGAATTTCTTAAGGGGAATGTCATTGTCTCGCAACCAATCATCATATGTGCTTGTGCTGATGTTTAGTGATGTGCATATCTTTGCTCTAATATTTTTATTAAATGTTATTTTTCTGAATAATTCTCTTGAGTCAGCAATGAAAATATCTTTCTCTGATGCTAATTTGCTTAAAGTACTTAATCTCTGTCCTGCTGTGTTTTTAAGCTGGATCTTACGTGGAACTGCTATAAATTTGTTGTTTAAGTTATCAGCTTTTATTTCTGTAAGTCCATTTTCAGATATGCTAAAGAAGGGGTGTTCTTTTGTGGTATTGATAGTTCTGCCAGAAGTTGTTTTTATCTCAAGTAATTTATCTTTTCTCTTATGATAATCAGTTATTTTTGATTGCGCTATTTTTCCTTTATTAAAATCAAAGCAAAGTACTTTTTTCCCAATTTTCTTTTGTTTATACAATTCTTCAATAGGAGTCAAACTGCCATTTCTTAACATTATTTTTGTATCTCCTGAAACGCATTTCCCTGATCCACTTGGGCCCATGATTGCAAGAAATTCTCCTTTTCGCACTTCGAGATTCACACCTTTTAATGCATGCACATAGTTGTTCTTGCCCATACGATATGTCTTCCAGACATTATCCAGTTTTATTATTATATCTTTTGTCATCTTTTTTCAATTTTTTGAAGGATTTTGGTGATTATCTCTTCAAATTGGGATATTTGTTTATAATAGTTCTCAACCAGGGCAACCTTTTTTTTATCTTTTTCTGTTTTAGCCTTTTTTTTGTATTTGCCAAGCATTTCTGGAATTGATGAGGTGACCATGTTTAGGGCAGCCAATTTTTTTGTTAACATGCCTATCATTGTCTTTGACATATCTTTATCAACAGATAGGTAAATCTTCTTAGTGCCTGGCTTATGTGTTTTAGATATCATTCCTATCTGTTCAAGCATCTTTACTTTATTGCTGATTGAGGCTAAGCTATAACCTGTTTTCTTTACAATATATTCCATAGCCACAGGTTCTGGCTCTATATAAAGAATTCCTACTATTGAGCCAAGTGCTCTATCCATTCCATGCATCATGCACATATCCTGATACATGCTTATAAATTCATTATCAAGTGTCTTCATTTTTTAATATTTTTATAAATTTTAGTATTTATTGAAAGTTGTAAATGCTAATAGTATATAAATGTTGTTAAATTTGTATGTTTTGTGTGAGAAATATGAAAAAATATATTCCAAACACAATTAAAGTATTATCATTCATACCATTATTTTATGCAGCAGGGGGTATTGATTATCAGGGGTCAGAAAAACCAGCAGAGTCTAAAATGCATACTTCTCCAGTACTTCAGATAGATAATGTACCCCATGGTGTAGAAGGTACTCTTGACAGTTATCTTAGAGAAGAGAATGTAATAGATAGGGTTTCTTATAATAAGGCAAGCAAAGTACTTTGCCAGCTTAATCCTCATTCAGGATCAATAATGGGTGATTGCAATAATTTAGGAGATTATGATAGTGGATTTTAGTTCTGTCTTTTCTTAAATTGACAAAAATCCTTTTTATGGATTATATGAAACACACTCTGAATATGGATTAGATAATGCCATATGGTGTGCAAAATAGAAATATTTATATACTCTTATCACTTAATAGTAATTATATATCCTTTTGAGTAATAAAATTTTGCTTAATGGACAAAATCAGATTAAGGAGTGAAAAAATATGAAAAAATATATTCCAAACATAATTAAGGTATTATTATCATTCATACCATTATTTTATGCAGCAGGGTGTGATTGTGGTTTTCAAGAACCCAAAGAACAAGTAAAGCATAAAATGCATACTTATGCAGTACTTCAGGTAGATAAAATACCTTCAGGTAAAGAAGGTACCCTTGATAGTTATCTTAGAGGGGAGAAAATAGAAGATAGAGTTTCTTATAATGGGATAAGCAAAGTGCTTTGCAAGCTTAATCAGGATAACCCTGTGGCTATAATGGACTCTTGTCAGGATTTGGGTGATTATGAGAGAATTTCTTTAAGATCTGGTGATCCAATAAGAGCACCAGATTATAATGGTGATAGTAAGATATTTGGTTTAGAGGGAAAACTTGTAGGAGTGTATCAGGTTTATAGATGAGTCAAAATTTTTTTGTCATATCTCTTCACCAACAATGCTCCTGAGCATATGCCCAACCACTTTGATGTTATAGGGTTTGTTAAGGGGCAGCCGTTTTTTTATTCCTATTATCAATGGATATGTGCCAATCTGTCTTAGGAATGTTGTCTTGCCGTCGTAGATTTCTGAGTATGCATCTTTAATGATTGCGCCTTCTGGAACAAGTCTTTTTAGCATAGGGTAGTCAATCTCCTGTCGAATTTGATTTCTCCATTTCCAGTAGTATTTTCTGTTCTTTTTAAGAAATTTATTGCCGCATTCTTCATAGAGTTTTGTTCCTTCGAATATTGATACTTGTCTGATGTTTATTCTTCTTATCAGCAGGTTATTGTCAAGGATTTTTTTGAGCCAGTGCATATTTTCTTCATGGGTTTTTTTGCTCTCTCCTTTGAGTCCGAATAAAATATTAATTCCAGGGAGGAATTTGGGCATGCCATTGCTTCCTATTTCCGAGCCATACTTATTGAGAATTCTAATTGCATTATAGGTTGTTTCTGTATCAGAATTGAGATTATTTTCTTTGCAGACCACAGGGTCAAAGCTCTCTGCGCCAAATGCAGCCACATTTCCTGGTGAACAGTATTGCACTATTGCCCTGGTGATTGGTGCGCCATCTTTCTCATCTTTAATTACATTTGCAGGATTGACATTGTCAATATGCAGGATTTTTATATTTGGACATTCTTTTCTTATGTCTTGCAGGAGTTTTGCTGCGCTAGGATATGAATAAAAGCAGCTTTGTTTTCCCAATCTGAAGTATTTCATGCCTAAATCTGTGAATCTCTTGATTTCTTTTATTATGTCGTCTTGTTTTCTGAACTGCAGTCTGCTTTTTAGTATTTCTGTGCAGAAGGAGCATCCGCTTTTTCTTGAGCATCCTCTGCTTGTTTCTATCTCGATTATTCTTAATCCTGGGATATTTTTTACTATATCTGCTCCTGTTATTGCATATTCTGCAATCTCATCATAGCTAAAATTAAAATTCTCAATCTTGTTAAACATATCTTCCTTTGCTTTTTCAAAGAATTTGCCTCCTTCCAGCTGAGTTCCATAGATTGCAGGGCCAGAGAGAATCTTTTTGCAGTTGATATCTTTGATAAGCGGTGTGATTTCTCTTAATGTTCCAGGGATGGCAGAAAGATATTTGCCAGGGACATGGACGCCGAGTATGACAATAAGGATTTCTGTGCTGTCCAGGATTTTTTGAGTTGGCTTTCCTGTCGTGTTATATATCCTGATATTTGTCTTTTCCTTTTCAGTTGGCTCTTTTTTTATGTTGTTGTATTTTTTTAAAAGCCTGAGATCATCGATTGTTATGTAATCCACTTCATGGCCCTGCTGCATAAGGTATCCTGCAATGTATCTTGGATATGTTCCCATGTAGGGCGGAACTCCTAAGCCTGCTGGCTCATCTGTGTAGCAGTCAAGGATTGTGTATTTCATATATCCTGATAATCACAAGGTGTATATAATATTTTGCAGGAAAATTAAACATTAAGCGATACATTTATATAATTAAAATCAATAAAATATAAAATATGGAAACACCAATAGGTCCTCATCCAATTATACTTAATTATGATGGAATATTTGACCTTGAAGCTTTATATCATGAATGTACTCAGTTTTTTGCGGAAAAGGGGTTTAAGTTTGAAGAACCTACATATAAGGTAAAGGCAACTGAAGAAGAGATTACCTGGAAACCTGAGAGGAAAGTCACAGATTATGTTAAATATACTATGGCTATTAATTTTTGGATATTAGATAAGAAAGATGTTGATGTGATTAAAGAGGGGAAAAAGGTTAAGCTTACAAAAGCCCATGTGAGGATACTACTTAGTTGCAAAGCTGTAAGAGATTATAGCGGTAGATTCAAAGGCAAGCCTTATCTTAAAAAAATTAAGGATTTTTATGAGAAATTTGTATTTAAAAAAGAGTTTGATACTGTGTGGGATGATGAGTTATATTATAATCTTTATGCTTTGCATACTCTTTTAAAGAAGCATCTTGATTCAGATACAAAATCAAATGCTTTTTATGATGTGTGGTGAAAATGGTTGAAACTAGAACAGTAGTGGATAAATTACGTGTTACATATGAGGGGATTTTCAGTATGCATGAACTTCATGCAGAGATAGATAACTGGCTGCGCGAAAAAGGATATGATAAGATGGAGAAGAAGAATGTAGAGAAGGTCACTCCAAAGGGCAAGGATATTGAACTTTTGCTTCAGCCTTGGAAAAAGATTACAGATTATGCTAAGATTATCCTAAACATCAGATTGATTGCAACAGGCATCACTGAAGTTGAAATTGAGAAAGACGGCACCAAAGTAAAGATGAACCAAGGGAGTGTGCAGCTTAGTTTTGACGGCTGGCTTGTTACAGATTATGAGAACCGGTGGGAAGGTAAGCCAATATTCTTCTTCCTCAGGCAGATATTTGACAGGTACATTTACAAGCCTTATACAATGGGCTATGAAAATGCTGTTGCTAAGGATGCAGGGGATATTTATGGTGAAGTGAAGGCATTTTTGAATTTGTATAAGTATCGGTAAATAAGAAATATCTTTATGTTAAATCCTTTTTTGATTCTTTTTTTAAAAAGAAAGTTTAAAACCGAAATGTTTAAATATGTAAACAACTTTTAGTGTGTAAACTAAATCTAGTGCAATCTAAAATGGCAACATTTACTATATCAATACCAAAAGAATTGAAAGAAGGAATAGATCAATATCCTGAGGTAAACCTAGCTGAATATCTAAAGAAAAGATTTCGGTTTAGGTTAAAAGAATTAATAAAATTTGAAGAATTAAAGAATAGAGGAGCGATGTAAAATGGCATCTGTAACATTATCTATAACAGATCAATTTAAAGAACAATTAAAGCACTTTCAATGGGTAAATTGGAGTGAAATTGCTAAAGAAGAAACTATGAAGAAATTAATATTTGAAAAGTATCTTAAAACCGGAGAAGTTTCTGATGAGGATTGGAAGTTTTGCGATAATATAGATTGGCATCCTGTTGACGAACTGCCTATAAAGAAAGAGTTTATTGAGAAACTTAAAAAGACAAAAAAAGAGAAATCTATTAAAGTAAATTCTGTTTCTGATATATTCAAATGAGATATGAAATAAAAATTAAACCTTCTTGTAAAGAAAGTATTAATAAATTATGCAGGAAAAATCCTGTCCTTGAAAAAGCAATAAAAAATAAGATAAAGCAAATTCTTGAGAATCCTCTGCATTTCAAGCCATTAAGGCATAACTTAGCAGGAGAAAGAAGAGTACATATTATGAAAAGCTTTGTTTTGAAGTATGAAGTAGATGAGAATATAAAAATAGTTACTTTCTTCTTTTTTGGACATCATGACGATGCTTATAAGAGATAGGTAAAATAGTGCTCGCAATCAAAATCTTTTTAAATGAAGTTGTTTTCTTAGTTAGTTATGCCCCCGTAGCATTATAGTCTGCTCTTTCGCCAGCTGGCAGACGAGGTGTGTTGTCTTGCTTTGCAAGCCAAGCACACAAAAAGGGGAAAATCATATAAATCATAATCCATTTATCATATTCATGCCCCCGTAGCATAGTAGCTATTGCG
>JAYEPB010000042.1:0-4315 GCA_034723595.1 Nanobdellota archaeon | reverse complement strand
TGTATCTTTGTCAAATACTAGTGAAAAGTTGTAGGTTAGCATTATTAAAACATTTAATATGGTGGGGTATATAAAAATTACTGATTTTATAAGTATTGATTCTGAAAATCTTCCGGAAAAGCGACCTAAAGATTTATAAATAAACCAGCACTAACATTGACTGATATAAATGGATTGCATAAACTTTTATGAGGATATAGTGCCAGGATGCGCTGGTTGTATTCATTGTCAGTAAAATTATTTCCGTTCTTAAAATTATTTCTTTTCTCCATCATCATCATAACTAGTTCTTATAGATTTAATCTTAAATTATTTTTTTCTTAATGCTCTGAACATACAAAAATATACAACAGGTGAGACCATGAAAAAACTAAAAATAGCGATTCCAAAAGGAAGAATCAATGAAAAAATAATAAAGCTTTTGTCAGATATTGAGATACAGCTTTTAACAAATGGCAGAAACTATAAACCTAAAGCAAGTGACAGTGAAATAGAGATAAAGCTGCTTAAGCCTCAAAACATCCCAAATATTGTTGAATCTGGCTCGCAGGATATTGGATTCACAGGATATGACTGGGTAATTGAACAGGAAGCAAAAATAGAAGAGCTGCTTGATCTGGGATTCAATCCTGTAAAGATAATTGCAGCAGTGCCTGATAATTTTGACCAGAGTCTGCTAAAAACATCAAGGATAAGAATTGTTTCAGAATATGAAAATATCTCCAAAACATTTCTTGAAAAACAAGGGATTGATTATAGATTTATCAGGGCTTATGGATCAACGGAAGTATTTCCCCCAGAAGATGCAGACATGATTATAGATAATACTTCAACAGGAACAACTCTGAATGACAATGGGCTTAAGATAATAGAAAAAATCATGTCCTCTTCCACAAGGATGATTGGGAACAAAGAATCTATGAAAGATGAATGGAAGAAAAATAAGATCAATCAGATTATAATGCTGATTAAAAGCGTTCTTGCAGCAAGAAAAAAAGTCCTTATTGATATGAATGTGCCTGCTGATAAGATTGATTATTTAATCAATGTTCTTCCATGCATGCGCTCTCCAACTGTTTCTGAGCTTTATGGGAAAAAAGGATATGCAATAAGGATAGCAGTTAATAAAGATGAAGTAAATAATCTGCTGCCTATACTTAAACAAAACAAAGTTACAGAGATCCTAATATCAAGGATTGAAAAAATTGTGATGTGAAAAAATGACAATGCCAAAAGAATCTATGAAATATGAGGATATTAAAGTGATTGATTTTGATAAATGCAATGGTCTGGTTCCAACAATTGCACAGGATATAAACGGACAGGTGCTGATGCTTGCTTATTCAACAAAAGCGTCTCTTAAAGAATCTTTTAGAAAGGGTTTTGCAACATATTTTAGCAGGTCAAGAAAAAAGCTATGGACAAAAGGCGAAACATCAGGAAATACGCAGAAGCTGATTTCTGTTAAGTTTGACTGCGATAAGGATGCAATCCTGTTTAAGGTTCTGCAGAAGAATAATGCATGTCACACAGGCTCTTATTCCTGCTTTAATGAAAAAGATTTCTGTTTGAATGATCTTTATTCAGTTCTTTGCGAGAGAATCAATGATATGAGCAAAGACTCATATACATCAAAGGTTGCAGGAGATGAAAAGCTTTTATATGAAAAAATAATAGAAGAAGCAAATGAAGTGATTAATTATACTGATAGAGATAATCTTGTATGGGAGATTGCTGACCTTACTTATTTTATTATGGTGATGATGGCTAAAAAAGGAATTTTAATGCAAGAGATTGTAGATGAACTTGGTCGGAGGAGAGGGGATGATAAGAGATTATAGATAATTCCTATTTACACCATATTTAAGAATTTCATATCCTTATTGAAAGAATCCAGATTATCAGGAGGATATATGGCTTCAATCACAATAGGAATATTAAATGGATAGATTAATTCCTTAAGATTATTGTAGTTTAGATGTATTGGCAAATGTTTTTTAACACCATCATGTTCACTCCAATGAAACTGATGGATGTCATCTTTTAAGTTCTCCAATAGTTCTTTAAGATGATTTATTGAATTGTGCAAGGCATGAGTTGTGTCAATGACAATCTTATAATCCTTATTTTCTGCCAGAAATGTTTTATAATCATCAATTGAAAAACCATGCCGAGGTGTAAGATTTTCTATGCATTTCTGCACAGGGATCTTATTAATGTAATAAGAGTCAACAATATTATCCTGGTGGACTACTACACTTTGAACATTCAGCTCTTTGATTATTTTAATGATCTTATTTATGAGAATTTTAGTAGATTCATCTTTTTTGTATGTATATCTGAAAGGCAGATGAATTGAGAGATATTTCAGGCTTCTTAGATATTCTTTGTTTTCATCTGAGATGCTGAATTCATCAACTTCATCGGGATGACCAAAAGTAAGTTCCAGCCCATAAAAGGGATATTGTTTCAGAAATGTTATGATGTCATTTATGTTTGGGAATAGATTCCATTTGTGGAAGTTTCCTGTTGCGAAGCATATTTTGTTCATTTTTGATTACCTGTCACCTTTTGAAGAATATTGTAAACTTCAGGACAAAGCAATTCTTCTTTGATATCTTCCATATTAAACCATTCAACTTTTTCAGTATCTTCAAGCGGCTCTGGGATGCCGTCTATAATCCTTCCTTTAAAGATAATGTAGATCTTGCCATTGCCATCACTATGGCTTTGTATATAACTATCTACAGTTACTTTTACTCCAACTTCTTCAAGTACTTCTTTTTTTACATTATCTTCTAAAACATCTAATTGTCTTGGTCCATGTTCAACTTTGCCGCCAGGAATTGACCAAAGCCCAGGGAAAACATCTTCATCCATGCTTCGTTTTCCTAAGAGAAATTTCCCTTCTTCATTTATAATTACCAAGCTGGTTATGATTTTAAATTCATACATTTTTATACCTCTATTATACTGTGTGGGGTTGTTTTTTATATAGTTTGTTATAATTTTTTCGGAAGATTTACGGATAAGGCAAAGTAAGGCAGGAGTTATTGATAATAACACTAATGGATTTTCAGACATTTGCAAGATACATCTCTTCACTTATGCTTTTTATATCATTTCTGCTTAACTTATGCATCTGCAAGACAATCTTCCCAAAATCTTTATAGATATCCTTAATATCACTTTGGTCTATCTGTTTGTATATTTCTGGGTTTTCGTGTATTGTATCAATGAAATATTCTAATATCTTTTGTGTAGCTTTATCTGTTGGTTTATTTTGATATGTAAATAATCTTGCTAAGGCATAATATTGATCATCTCCATATCTCATTTCTGTAAGGATTGCCAGTTTTTCTTCATTGACTTCTTCATCGAATGATTGGACATTTCTGTTTCTTGATTTATGGCAGAATTCATGCAGTTCAGCACTCTTTAATGACCTTTTAATGAATTCTTCAACTAATGCATTCTCATCCTTTATGAAAGGCTGATATTCCTGATATAACAACTGATTGTATAAGGTTGATTCATCTGGAATGATGTTATTAGGCTCATGCAACTCTACCCATCCAAATTTTTCTGATGCTATCATCCTATAATAATCAATGTTCTGGACTATCTCTCCATTGAAGAACCAGGAAGTTGCATAGGTTATATTTCTTTCACAATAATCTTCTATTGTTCTGATATGATTGTTCTTTAGATGAGTTACTTTGTAATCTGCTTTTTTGCCCCATATTTCTGCTGAGCTGTCTTTGACAGAATCTATTTCATAAAGCTCAAAATTAATAGTTCCCTGTATTTTATGATTGGAAGTGAAATTCCTGAAATACATATCCTTGAACAAATCTTCTAATCCTGAGCAATTGTATTTTCTTGCATCTGTATCAAGTTCGATTTTTGTTTCTAAGAATCTTTGCTCGATTTCAGAAGGAGAGGGTTTGGTTTGCAGAATCCAATCATAATATTTGTAGATCTTTTGTTTGATTGGCGCTATGGGATCTTTGCTCATAGTAATAAAAGAAAAAAACAAGTGGTTAATAAATCTATGCCCTGAATTTTCGGAAATCTTTTGATTATAATGCTGCTTTCACTAATCCTAAAAACAATGGAGCTACATTCTCGAGATTTGATTTTAATTCAGGATGGGCTTGAGTTGCTATAAAATATTTGTGTTTTGGTCAGTATCTCCGCAGAGAATAGTCAGTTAAGAGAGTTTACTCTATTTTAAAGAGGTTTATTGAAGAAAACCAACTTGCTACGTAGCTAAGACCCTTTAGTGTCGTTACCTAACCAATATTAACGTGGA
>JAYEPB010000041.1:0-16643 GCA_034723595.1 Nanobdellota archaeon | reverse complement strand
TGCCACCTCGTTCTGCTCTTTTTTCAATTACTTCATATCCTTCCATCTGCAATTTAATTGTTTTTTTCATTGTAGTTACAATGTAACTACAACTACTAAATAAAGATTTCGGTACTGGAGTATATATTAAGAAATTAGTGGCACAAAGCTAAACGCTTACAAATAAAACCAATATTTAAATAGTAATTCTATATAAATCAGAAATTGAATGGTGATTTTGTGAATCTATCAATATACCAAAAAAATGTATTTAATAATTACAAAAGTAATTCACAGATAGCAAGAATATTATCTGAAAGTTGGTTCTCTTCAGAGATGTATTGTCCATGTTGTTTAAACAAAAAAATAAATACATTTCCCCATAACAAAAAAGCAAGAGATTTTTTCTGTGATAATTGCAAAAATGAATTTCAACTTAAAAGTTCAAGCAAGAAATTTGGAAGAAAAGTAGTTGATGGTGAATTTAATACTATGATACATTTTATAGATTCAAATATTGCTCCAAATTTCTTCCTCATGCATTATTCTCCAGATGAATGGATTGTTAAAAATCTATTTATGATTCCTAAATTTTTTATCTCTTCATCAATAATTGAAAAAAGAAATCCTTTATCACTAACAGCAAGAAGAGCAGGATGGACTGGTTGTAATATATTAATTGAAAGAATACCTGACGATGGCAGAATACAAATAATCAAAAATGAAAAAGCAATTAACCAAAACATAATCAATAAAAAATGGCAAAAGATGACTTTCTTAAATAAAAAAAAGCCAGATCTAAGAGGATGGACATCAGATGTTTTGAGATGTATTGAAGATTTAAAAGAAGAAGAATTTACATTGAAAAAGATGTATCATTTTGTTGATTATCTCAAAGAACTTCACCCTCATAATCAAAATATTGAAGCAAAAATAAGGCAGCAACTCCAAGTATTAAGAGATCATGGAATTTTAAGATTTATTTCAAAAGGAAAATATCTATTAATTAAGTAATTTCTTAACAAATCCTTAACATATTCTAAACTTTTTTTATATACTACCTATCTTAATTCTATTGATCGATAAAAGATGGATGATATCGATTCATATGTTTATTTTCACAGGGAAGGCTTCACCCTCCTAAAAGGCAACTGCTTAGAAATCATTCCAAGAATCAGAAAAGAATCCATCACAACAATCTTTGCAGACCCTCCATACAATCTTTCAAACAATGGCATCTCCTGTAAAGCAGGGAAGATGGTTTCTGTAAATAAAGGCGATTGGGACAAATCCCACGGATTTGCTAAAGACTATGAATTCACATACAATTGGATAAAGCTATGCAAGAACATCCTCAAACCAAATGGAACAATTTGGATCTCAGGAACCCCTCACAACATATATCAGGTAGGCTATGCTTTGCAATCTTTAGGATTCCATATATTAAACGAAATCACTTGGTACAAACCAAATGCTCCACCAAATTTAGCTTGCAGATGTTTTGCGCATGCGCATGAAACAATCTTATGGGCAAAAAAAACAAAACAAGCAAAACACATCTTCAATTATCAAGAGATGAAGAAATGGGATGACAAAATAACACCATCAGGGAAACAAATGAGGAGCATCTGGCATATCCCTCTCACTCCTTTAAATGAAAAACAATCAGGGAAACACCCTACTCAAAAGCCTATTCAATTGCTCAAAAGAATAATTACATCAAGTTCTAATAAAGAAGATCTTATCCTAGACCCTTTCAATGGTTCAGGAACAACAGGGATAGTAGCTAACATGCTAAACAGAAAATATATTGGAATTGAAAAAGAAAAAGATTTCCTAAACCTAACAATAAAGAGATTTAATGCATTAAACCATCAACAATCTCTCAGATTATAAAAAAATAAAAGAAAAAGATTATTTACTTCCCAAACTTCTCAAAAGCTCTTAATATCTCAAGAGGCATAGCAAATATGACTGTATTGCTCTTATCAGAGCTTATGTCATTTATGCTGTGAAGTGTTCTGAGATGAAGTGCTCCTGATGTTTTGGCGAGTGTTTCTGCTGCTTGAGCGAGATTTGTTGATGCTGTGACTTCACCTTTGGATTTAATGATGACAGCTCTTCTTTCCCTCTCTGCTTCAGCTTCCTTGCCCATTACTCTCTTCATTTCTCCTGGTAATTCTATATGCTTCAGATCAACACTTGTGACTTTTATTCCCCATGGATCTGTTGCCTTGTCAACAATCTGCTGTATCCTGTTTGAAAGCTTGTCTCTCTGTCCCAGAAGCTCGTCAAGTGTGACTTCTCCAACAACATCTCTCATAGTTGTCTGCGCAAGCTGAGATACTGCATATCCAAAATGCTCTACCTTTAAGATAGCGCTTTCAGCAACATCAACCTTAAAATAAAGGACAGCATTCACATTTACGCTCACATTGTCTTTTGTTATAGCATCCTGTTCAGGCACATCAACAGCTTTGATTCTCATATCAACCCTTTGCCAGGTTTGAATGATTGGAATCACTAATCTTAGTCCTGGACTCATAATGCCAGAATATCTTCCTAAAGTAAATCTCACTCCTCGTTCATATTCATTTACTACTTTAAGACCAGTCGCAATAAATACAACTACAACCCCTATTATCCATCCTAAAACCATATTATCCCCCCTTTGTGTTTATAATCTTGTTTTTAAGAATGCTTACTAATAAATGTTTTGTTTTGTGGTTTGATTTTTTTAAAATCAAACCATAGTACCTATTTCGGACAAATAAATCTTATGTTCCCACTTGTTGATGTTGCGATAACTTTTTAAATGCATGCTCACTCATTTAAATATGGAATACGCAACAGATAAGAGGATAATATTAGATCCTGCATACAGTCTGAGAGAGTTCAGGATTCTTACAGGAAAGACAACACTCAACAACACAATATCTGAAATTAGTATAAAAACAAAGCTTTGCAGAAAAGGAGACGGTTTTTTCTGTCTTAATATGCCATTGATAAGCGCAGCTATGCAGGCAGTTTCAGGAAAAGAGATGGCTATAGCTCTTGCGCAGTGCGGAGGGATAAGCGTCATACCATGCAGCATCCCTGTGGATGAACAGGTAAAAATCATAAAGGAAGTTAAGCGGCATAAGGCAGGATTCCAGGAAGAAGTAGTATGCTTTGCCCCTGATTCAAAGATTAGAGATGTTATTCATACTATTGATGATACAGGATATTCAATATTCCCTGTGACAGATAACGGTATCTGCAACGGAAAACTTCTAGGCATAATAACAGACAAAGACTTTCACCCTGTAAATCATAAGGATAATATTGTTTCTGACCAAATGATAACAGAACTTGATGTTGCACAAGATGGGATAACTCTTGATGAAGCAAATGAAAAGATGATTAAATTTCGCAGAGGATTTCTTCCTCTTGTAGATAAGGATTTTAATCTGAAAGCAGTAGTATTCAAAAAGGATATTGATAAAAAATTGAATTTTCCAGATGAACTGGTAGATGAAAAGAATCGTTATTGCATTGCAGCAGCAGTTTCTACACAGCCAAAAGATTACCCCAGAATTGATGCTCTTATTAAGGCAAGAACTGAAGTAATATTTATTGATGCTTCAGATGGATATTCTGATTTCCAGCTAAGCACATTAGATTATATCAGGTCCAGGTCTGATATTCCTGTAGTTGGAGGCAATGTAATAACAGCTGAAGGTTTTATGCATCTTGCTAAAGCAGGTTTTGATGCAGTCAAGGTAGGCATGGGTATTGGTTCTGGATGCACAACTCAGGAAACCAAAGGAACTGGCAGGGGTCAGGCAACAGCATTGATGGATATAGTAAAGGCAAGGAATGAATTCCAAAAACAAACTGGAAATTATATTCCAATCATAGCTGACGGAGGAATAAGCAATACTGCGCATATAGCTGTCGCCCTGGCAATCGGCGCAGATGCAATAATGATGGGCAGGTATTTTGTCCAGTACAGGGAAAGCGCAGCTCCTTTGCACAGGCATACTAAGCATGGGTTTGTAAAAGAATACTGGATGGAAGCATCCAAACGCGCAAGAAATTACGGCAGGTATGACAGCTCAAAAGATATATTCTTTGAAGAAGGCACAGAGGGCTATGTACCCTGCGTTGGAACAATCCATGAAAGCAAGAACATCCCTGAGACACTGCTTAAGATCAAATCATCTATGAGCAGCGCAGGGTGCAGGACAGTGGATGAGATGCATAAGAATTGCAGGCTTGAACTTCAGTCAGTATATTCATTGACTGACGGTGCAGTGCATGATATAATTGTGAAGTGATTTTAAAAATTTGCTTTGCAAATTTTTAACGAGCAGGTGCTGGGGCTTTGTGCTGTTAAATAGTAAGAGAATTTAGTTAAAGATAATAAGTATCGGCAGACCCCAAATATGCCCCCTACCGATACATTTAAATATCTATCCTATATACTATCTTCTTATGTGGATAAATAAGGTATTATACAAAAGAATTTTGGAAAAGAAGAAAAGGCTCTCTAGTCTAAGACCTTTTGACAAGTATCAGATGAGTATAATAAAAGAGCAGATGGATGTTGAATACATATATAACTCAACGACAATAGAAGGCAATACATTAACATTAAACGAGACAAAGCTTGTGCTGGAGCAAGGCATAACAATAAGCGGCAAATCCTTGCGTGAGCATCTGGATATCATAAATCAAAAAGATACCATCAGATGGCTTGAAGATTTTGTAAAAAGCAAAAAGCAAAATATTGCTGAAGCAGATATCCTGCAACTGCATAGGATTACGCTTAGGGGCATCTCTGACTATTGGGCAGGAAGATACAAGACTTCTCAGAATAGGATAATAGGTTCAAAACTTAAAACAACTCCTCCCTATAGGGTTAAATCTGAGATTGAAAATTTTATCTATAATCTAAATAAAAATAAAGACAAATTGAATAATATTGAGCTGTCTGCATTTGCTCATCATGAGATTGAGAGGATTCATCCTTTTATTGATGGAAATGGAAGAACTGCAAGGCTTGTGACAAATCTTATATTGATGAAACATGGATATTTGCCAATAATTATTCAAAACAGCGAGAGAAAGAAATATTTTAATGCATTGGAAAAAGCTCATTTCGGCGATATGAAACCATTTGCGAATTTTATTGCAAGGAATGTAGAGAGGTCTCTAATAATTGTTCTTAATGCGCTAATCCCTACGACAAAAGATAATGAGCTTATAGCTTTAAGTGAGCTTGCAAAAGAGACAAAATATTCACAGGAGTATTTAAGCTTGAGGGCAAGACAGGGCGAGCTTGCTGCAGTAAAGATTTTGGGCGTATGGCATACTTCTAGGGATGATTTGAGAAATTATATTAAGTCCTTAAAATAAAAATATGAATAAGATTTTCATAGGTAGGTTTATATATCCCTTTTTATTCTTCTTACTATATGAACTTTCAAGACCTAGTTAAAGTAGAAACCCCTGATTTTTATCTTGATGTAGCTTTCAGAAGAACCAAAGATAAGGCAAGGCTGATTCGCGGCTCACAGCTTAAGGGCACACGGATGGATAAATCAAGATATATCGAGACAAGAAAGATAGAATTAATAAAAGATGTTCTGGTCAATTCTTTGATTAAGATAGTCAAGTCATTCCCCAGCATAGACCAGCTTCCCGAGTTTTATCTTGAACTGGTGAAATGCACAATAGATTATGCTACTTTAAAGAAGTCGCTTGGCGCTGTCAACTGGGCGATAAAAAGAGTTGATGAATTCTTTAAGATATATTCAAGCAAGATTAACAAATGCTCAGATCTCCAGAAAATCAATCAGTACAGGCGTGAGTTTTATGGAAGAATATCATCATTCATAAAGCAGATTAAAAAAGAACTTGCTTTTCTTGAAGAGTCAAGAAAGGTCATGAAAGGATTCCCTGCAATCAAGACATCTATTCCTACAGTCGTTATCGCAGGATTCCCAAACATTGGCAAGACAACATTGCTCTATAAGCTTACAGGCTCAAAACCTGAAATCAGCAATTACTCTTTCACAACAAAAGGCATAAATGTCTCTTATTATAAAAACGAAAGCAAGAAAATACAGCTGCTTGACACACCAGGAACTCTTGACAGGTTCAATAAGATGAATTATATCGAGAAGCAGGCATATCTTGCAATCAAACTGCTTGCAGAAAAAATCATCTATATCTTTGATTTGACTGAGCCATATCCTATAAAATCACAACTTAAGCTTTACAAAAACCTCTCTATGCTTGGAAAACCAATTATATGTTATCTTTCAAAGACAGATGTAATTGATAAGAAAATTATTGAAGAGTTTGCAAAGAAGCATAAATGCATCACAGATATTAAGAAGCTTGAGAAGGAAATCATCAATCAGGAAAAATAACTTATTAATCTTCAGAAAATTATTATTAATCAAAGATTGCTTTATAGAATGGAGAATAAAAACAAAAAAGTCGAGCTATTGCTTCCAGCAGGAAATGAGGTCTGCTTAAGAGCTGCTGTTAATAATGGGGCAGATGCAGTTTATCTGGGCATGAACAAATTCAATGCCAGGCAAAGTGCTTCTAATTTTAATGAGAATAACATATCCAGAGCGATAAGCTACTGCCATAAGAGAAATGTCAAAGTCTACATTGCCCTTAACACGCTTATCAAGAATCACGAACTGCAACAATATTTTGAGCTTATGGCAGCAGCCTACTCTGAAGAAGCAGATGCAGTTATTATCCAGGATCCATGTTTTATTCCTATAATCAAAAAGAATTTTCCAGGTCTTAAAATACACCTTTCAACGCAGGCGACAGTTGTCAATAGCTATTCTATCCCTAAGAATATTGAAAGGGTGATACTTGCAAGAGAATTATCAATTGATGAAATCCAAACTATCTCATCTGGCAATTCCACTGAGGTTTTTGTGCATGGCGCATTATGTTTCAGTTACAGCGGACAGTGCCTGTTTTCTTCAGTGGTCGGATCAAGAAGCGGCAACAGGGGGATGTGCGCACAGCCCTGCAGAAAAAGATATAATAATAAATATAATCTCAGCACAATGGACTTGTGCATGCTGGAGAAGATTCCTGAGCTGATTAAGGCAGGTGTCTCTTCATTCAAGATAGAAGGGAGATTAAGAAGCCCTGTCTATATTGCCACAGCAGCAAGAATCTACCGTAAATATATTGATCTGTATTATGATGAGAAGAATAATTCTGAGAAAAATAATGAGAAAAAGAACAGCAAGTTTGTTGTTGATGAAAAAGATATTGATGATCTGAAAATCGCATTCAACAGAGAATTTACTACAGGTTTTGCTTTTGGAGATAATATTGTGGACACAAGAAAACCTATGAATCGCGGGCTGTACATCGGTCAGATAAGGCAGGGGCTTATACATCTTAAAAAAGATATCAAGGTTGGAGATGGAATCTCGTTTTGGCTTGCAGATGAGGTAATTGGTCAAAAAGTGAACAGCATATTGAAACAAGGTACTGCTGTAAAACAGGCATCTGCTGGAGATATAATAGACATCTCTGCAATCAAAAAAGCCAGGGATATGAAAGACATCCAGGTATATAAGACTTCTTCAGTTGATATGAAGATTTATCTTGGTGATGAGATTAGCCTGGCAAGACAAGATATAAATAAACTAAGAAATAAAAACAAAATAATGATTCCTCAGTTTAAGAAACAGAAGAATAAAGATCAACCCAGAATATTTGTCAAGACCTATAATAAGAAATCAGCACTTGAGGCAGACAAGGCAAAAGCAGATATTGTTTATTATGATATATTAAAACAAGACTGTCATGAAGTCAAGGGCTTATTGAAACATTCAAGGTTTTTTGTCTATACACCAAGAATTGTCTCAGATAATCAGATTAATGATATTGTCAGGCTGATAGAGAATATAAGACCTGACGGCGTGCTTGTCTCTAATAAGGGTCTGCTGAAATCTCTTAGCCAATCTTCCCTGTCTCTTACTCTGCATCTTGATTATTCTTTTAATTGCTTCAATGACATTGATTTAAGCTGCTATCAGGGAATTCCAATATGCTCTCCTGAACTTAACTTTAATGAGATGTCTGCCTTGAAAAATAAGAGATTCATTGCAATGGCGCATGGCGATATTGAGCTGATGACTACAAAACAAAGATTGGTGATGCCTGAACTTATAGATGATGAATCAAAGCATTTCAAAGTCAGGGAAGCGCATGGAGTTTATGAGATCCTGAATTGCAGACAACTTGGTCTCTTTAATCATATCAGGGATTACCTGGAGCAAGGGATAAAATATTTCTATATGGACATATCAAAAGATGTTGGCAAATATGTAAGAATCTATCGGAAAATACTGAATCTGGAGCCATTCGATGACAGGAAGATAAGCAAAGGATATACCCTTGGACATCTAAAAAGAGGTGTGGATTAACAGATATTTGGCTATTGCATACTCACCTTTCTTACAAGTTCAAGTTCATTCTTATCCATCCAACTTGCTACATCCTTATTAGTATAATCGCAGTTCATTATATCTTCTGGATTCTGTTATTGTATCTTTAAGATAGCTTTGCAGTGAGCTTATACCCTGCTTGATGCCTGTTGCTGCTTGCTTTATTAGAGATTCACTAACAGCTCCGAGTGTTGCGCCAGTATGGTTATCTTTCCTCCTTTCTATTATTTATTCCTACTTGGATATAATTATCTTAATATTCTCGCTTTATTTTATCAAATATATGTTATTAGCAGTTAGTAGTAATTGTAATCAGGACAGATTTATAAATCTTTTTAGAATTTATAAATACTATTTGTTACTAAAGAAAGATTAAAGTAAACTATTTAAATCACCTATATTAATTTTAGTTTATGTCTAATGCAAAGATTATGGGTACAGGGTATTATGTTCCTGAGCATGTTCTTGACAACAAGTTCTTTGAAAGGCTTAATCCTCTTAATATATATGGGCCTGATAATCAGATTATTAAGACAATAAATACATCTGATTCTATAATCAGGCAGATGATGGGAATCAAAGAAAGAAGAATGGCAAGCAATAATAAGCTTATGGTTGAGCTTGGGATAAGAGAGAAATATCTTGATATTCCTGACCAGGATACAGCGGATCTGGGAGCAGAAGCTGCGAAAAAAGCGATAAAAGATGCAGGTATCTCTGTAGAAAGCATAGATGGGATTATTGTTTCTACAATGACAAACCTTGTAGGCTTTCCTTCGGCTGCTGCTCAGATCCAGGAAAAGATAGGTGCTGTTAATGCATGCGAATGCTATGATATTGCAGCAGCATGCGCAGGATATTGCCTTAATCTGGATATCATCAGATCAAGGACACAGACAAATCCAGGGATATATCTTGCTGTAGCTGCAGAGCATATGACAAGCATAATAGATTATACAGGTGCTAATTCTGCGCTTTTTGGAGATGGCGCAGGAGCTGCTGTTATAGGGCCTTCTCAATCAGATAAAGGAATACTTTACTCCTCTAATCTCTCAGACCCTTTTGGAGGCAAGCTCATGTATATCTATAAAAACAGTGAGAATAAATTAAGGATGCCTGAAGGCAATAAAGTTATGCTGAATGCAGTTAAAAAAATGTACTCATGCACAGAGAAAGTTATGCAAAAAGCAGGCTGGTCAAAAAATGATGTGGATCTTTATATCCCTCATCAGGCAAATATCAGAATAATTGACAGCCTGGGTGCAAAGTTATTTCATGATTATGACAAGGAAAGGAAAAATAAGAATTCTCAGAAAATCTATTGCAATATTGACAGATATGGAAATATCTCAGCAGCATGTTGCGCAGTAGCTCTTGCAGAGGCAAGAGAAAAAGGGATTATAAAAGATGGATCAAAAGTAATTCTTACAGCAATTGGATCAGGCCTTCAGACATCAGCTGTGGCAATACAGTTTTAGATTGAGTAATGCTTCAATAACAAATTTATAAGATATTGCAGTTATGTGGAGTTTTTCATCAAGCTCGTAATTTCTTGAGATATTGTGCAAAAATCTTTCTGCAGGTTCAATTTTCTTGTTATCATCTAAAATTAATAATATATCATTATCTCCTGGATTCCTTGCATTTACCGCTGACCCAAAAATAAGCAGCATAAATTAATGCATCATGATTCTCTTTATAATTTAAGGAGATATAGTTCTGCTTATTTAAGTTCAACAACTACTTGCATGATTTTGGCTTGAGTTTTGGTTAACATAGTTAGATTACTTTTGAGTAATCAGTTGATTACCCTTAGGAGAGATAAATGTTTCGGTTGAATCAACTTTCATCTTTCCATTCTAAGTCCTTTTTATTCCCGCAACATCTCATCAATATTCTCAGCAGCCAGCTTGCCGTCTCTGATAGAATGGATTGCGCTCTCTGTTCCACTGATAGCTGCTCCGCCAGCAAAGACATTCTTTCTGCTTGTTCTCATTTTTCCATCTACTACTATTCGCCCATCTCTCCTGTGGCTTATTTTTGAGTCCTTTGTGATGATTGGGCTTGGTTTCTGACCTATGGCAAGAATTACCTGGTTGCATTCCATAATGTATTCGGTATTTTCAATAGGCACAGCTTTTTTTCTTCCTGAATTGTCTTCTTCTGCAAGCATCATCTGTATAAGCTCAATCTCTTTTACATGATTCTTTCCTATTATTCTTGCAGGGTATGTAAGGAATAGGAAATTGATTCCTTCTTCCTTTGCATGATCAATATCTGTGTGCCTTGCAGGAATCTCATCAAAAGTGCTTTTGTATATGATTGTGACATCTGAGCCCAGCATTTTTGCTGTTCTTGCAGCATCAATTGCCTTATCATTACCTCCCACAACAACAGTCTTGATATGCTTATTTATCGGAGTGTCATAATCTGGGAACTTATCTGACCCCATAAGATTTATCCTTGTCAGAAATTCATTTGCAGTGATGACGCCATTGAGGTGCTCGCCAGGGATGTCTGGAAGATGAGGCTGTCCTGCGCCTGTTCCTATAAAAATAGCATCATATTCGTTTTGCAGGTCATTGATTGTCAGTGTCTTGCCTATGACATGATTGACAAGGAACCTGACCCCTTTCTTTTTTATATTCTCTATCTCAGTATTTAGAATATCTCTTGGAAGCCTGAATTCAGGTATGCTGCATCTCAGTACCCCACCTAAATCATGCAACGCTTCGTATATCATAACATTATAGCCCCTTGAAGCAAGATATGAAGCGCATGCCATGCCTGCCAGTCCACTACCTACAACTGCAATCTTCTTGTTAGTCTTTTTTGCGTTTTGTTGTTTCCTGCTCTTGGGAATCTTGTAAGGAAAGATAAATACATTATCTTCATTATCTGATGCAAAACGTTGAAGGCAGCCAATAGATATAGGTTTACCTTCTTTATTGAGATTACATTTTCCTTCGCACAATCTTTCATGAGGGCATAATCTTCTGCATATGCCAGGCAACTGGTTTGCTTCCCTTATGACCATCATAGCACTTTTTGTATCCCTGTCTTTTATGCATCGTAAAAATTCAGGAATATTGACATGGATCGGACACCCTTCAATACAAGTAGGTTCCTTGCACTGCATACATCTTGAAGCTTCTGCTATAGCCTCATTTAACAGATAACCTTTATCGCCCTCTTTAAATTTTGTGGTCCATGATCCTGATACAATTTTGGACATAGGAGCTTTCATATTATCTCGTTTTTCTCGTTTTTGCAATGGGCTTTTTCTTTTTTGCATCTTTTTTGATAACTTTTGTCTTTGCAGCTTTTTGCGGTTTTCTTGTTTCTTGGGCTTTCATCCTCTTAGCTGCATTTTTTATGCAGCTGCCATGGCTCTTATGGTGCGAATCTTTCTCTTCCTCTCTGAATCTTGTGTTGCGGTTTTGCAGCACATCAAAATCAATCTCATGCGCATCAAACTCAGGACCATCGATGCAGACTAATTTGGTTTTTCCCGCAACTTTTATGCGGCACCCTCCGCAGATTCCAATCCCGTCAATCATGATTGGCGAAAGATGCGCAACTGTCTTGCACCTCTGATATGTCAATCTTGCAACCTCTTTCATCATTGCAGGCGGACCTATTGTTATTACTCTATTGAAATACTTATTACGGATAAGTTTTTCCAATGCTTCTGTCACAGTCCCTTTCATCCCCTTGCTGCCATCATCAGTGCAGATTATCATCGTGTTACTGATCTGCTTAAACTTGTCTTCCCATATCAAGTGGTTTTTAGTCTTTGCTCCAATGATGTTTGTAATCCTGTTGCCCTTTTTTTTAAGTGCTTTTGTTAGGATATAGCTGGCTGCGCATCCAGTTCCTCCTGCAATAAGGCACACTGATCCGAACTCACCTATTTCAGCAGGATTGCCTAATGGACCAACTGCATCTTTAAGCATATTACCTTTCTTGAGCTTTGCAAGGTCTGCTGTTGTCTTGCCTACAACATTGAATATTATCGTAATTGTTGTCTTGTCAAGATCAGCGATAGTAAAGGGTATTCTTTCGCCATTATCATCTTTTCTAAGAATGATAAAATTGCCTGGCTTTGCGTATTTTACAATATGGGGGGCATCTATCTGCATCTCGTATATATTCTTCCCGATCTTTTGTTTCTTAAGGATTTTATACATTGGAAAAACCATCTGAATTGTGGTGTTATGTTTATCTCTGCTTTATGTTTGTTTATTTAAGATTCCCACCTTCTTTTGAACTGCGATTTCTGGTGCAGAGGGCATCTCTATTTTTATCTGTTTTTTTTTAGACAGGTCTGGCGCTTTTTTAGCAGGTTCGATAACAGCTGGCTGTTTAGCTTTTTCCGCTTGCTTTGCATCTTTTGGAACTGCTGCTCTTGTGCCTGTTACTTTTGGAACTGTTTTTCTTCCATTAATCTGTTTCCCCTGCCTGGATCCTATCAGGTATTTTCTTGTATTCTTGCTCAGGTCTATGAAAAGATCAGCTTCTTCTTTCAGTTTTGAGGATGTTGTTTTGCCAAATGCCATGACTTCAGCCCTGCATCCTACTGCTTTTACATATTCAAGCATCTCTTTGAAATCGCCGTCCCCACTGACAAGTATAATTGTGTCCAGCTTACCTGCCATCCTGATGACATCCATGGCTATGCCAATATCCCAATCACCTTTTTTTGCTCCTCCAAAGAATATTTGGAGATCTTTTATCCTTACATCAAAACCTATTTTTGTGAGAGCATCAAAAAACTGCTGCTCTTCTCCAACATCAGCTTTTATTACATAAGCCATTGCCCTGATCAGTTTCCTGCCTGCGACACCCTCTTTGAGAATTGAGATAAAATTCACTTTTGAGTTATACAACTGCTTTGCAGAATAATACATATTCTGCACATCTATAAATATTCCTATCCTCTGTTCTTTATGTCTTGTCATTTTATTACGCTTTTCAGCTTTTCACCTCTTTGTTATCATCTCCATCTGGTTTGGAGAATGAATTATTTTATTTTTAATATATATTCTTCAAAACCGCATTTTGTGCAATATATTCTACCCTTTTTTGAATCATACTCTAAAGAAACTGACTGGCACTTTGGGCAGCGCTTGATAATTGAAGGAATATTCTCAAATTCTATATCTCTACTAGATCCAGGCTTTCCAAGTTCACTTAGGATTCTATTTTTCCATTTAGAATACATATCGATATAACTCCCCCTGGATTTCAGAAGGCTGGCTGTATATTTAAATCTTTGCTTATAGATTTGATTTTTTCTTAAAATGCAAAGATTTAAATTCAAGTAAAACAAAATCTTAGATATGCACCCTCATAAGCGCACTAAACTGGATAGAATTGATAAAATTCAGTTAAAGATATCTTTCATATTGAAATCTGCGCTTTTTGTTCTTATGGTCGTAAGTATTGTCAGAAAGGATTTATTCCTGATATTTTCATCTGTCATCGCTCTTTTTTTCACTTTCCTCCCTTCAATAATTGAGAGGAACTACAAGATAAATATTCCTCTTGAGTTTGAGACATTTGTAACACTATTTCTTTTCCTTCATTTTGCATTAGGAGAGATGCAGGGATTCTATCATAAAGTAGCATGGTGGGATCTTATGCTCCATTCATCATCTGCAGTGATGCTTGGCATTCTTGGTTTTATGATTATCTATGTATTATTCTATACTAAAGAGGTTAAAGGAAACGCATTTTTTATAGCGGTCTTTAGTTTATTTTTTGCTCTTTCCTTAGGCGCAATATGGGAGATTTTTGAATTCACTGCAGATATGCTATTTGGTTTTCGTATGCAGGGCAGCGGACTTGTTGATACAATGGTTGACCTGATTCTGGATCTGATTGGGGCATTGATTGCTGCAACCCTGGGCTATATGTATATCATAAAGAAGAAGAAGGGGCTTGTTCACAGGATGATATCCAGATATTATGCATTTAATTTGAAAAACTAAATATTTATATATTAGCTAATCCTATATTATCTTTATGAAGCAATCCTATAAGCAGTCATTTGCATTTTCTGTCATGATTTTTGTAGTAGGTATGGCTTTCATGACTTATTCACATTCTTTAGCTCTTGGAGAAGTATGTTATGATTTTGATCTCACTGCGCAGGTGACACAGCCTGGAAGTGCAGGGGAATGTTCAGATCTCTTTATAAATATGTTCTTTAGTTCGTCTATATGGCTGGTACTCTGGGCTGTATTGTGCTTTTTTATATTTCTTATCTTTATAGAACATTTTTTGCCAAAGTTTAAGAAGAGACAAAATCATCAAAAGAAAAAATGAATTCTGTAGATGATATCATTAAAGAATTGAAAAGGATCTCTGTTCCAGAGCGAAAGGCTGATTTTTTAAGATTTGGTATAAATATTGATAATGCCTTATTCATACAGATGCCTGTTCTTAGAGATATGGCTAAATCGATAGGAAAAATGGGTTAAAGATTTCAATTCATGGGATCTCTGCGACCAGTGCTGCAATAATCTTTTCAGGAAGACAAGATTTGCCCACCAAAAAGCTGTTGAATGGAGTTCAATGGAAAAGGAGTTTATAAAACGGGCAGGATTTGTGATGATGGCTGTCCTGGCTGTGCATGACAAGAAATCAGAGGATAATGTTTTTCTAAAATTCCTTGAAATTGCAAAGAAAGAGTCTACAGATGAACGAAACTTTGTCAAGAAAGCTGTAAATTGGGCTATTCGGCAGATTGGCAAACGAGATAAGTGTTTGAACCAAAAAGCAACAGCAATTTGCCATCAGATTGAGAAAAAAGACTCAAAATCCTCCAAATGGATTGCAAAAGACGCGCTCAGGGAATTAAATTCTGAAGGAGTTAAGAAAAGATTACATATATAATAGGTAAGTTTATAAATAATAGACTACTACAAGAGCTATAACCTCAGATTAGGGGTTTGGTGATAATAATGGGAAGAATAAAAACACAATTGGTGAAAAGGGTCACACATGACCTTATAGAGCAAAATCCAACTAAGTTCAAGAAAGATTTTGTCGAAAATAAGGTTATTGTTAATGAACTTGCAGATGTTCCTTCAAAAAAGTTGAGAAATATTATTGCAGGTTATGCAACCCGGCTTATGAAAAAAGGAGATTTTTAAGAGGCAATATCTCATGACAAATGACAACTCCATATTTATAGGAAATCGGCCGTTTATGAATTATGTGACTGCTGTTGTGATGCAATTCACGACAAAAGGTGCAGATGAAGTGATTATCAAGGCAAGGGGGAAATTCATTTCCCGGGCAGTTGATGTCTCTGAAGTGTCTGCCAAAAGATTCCTTAAAGAGAGTGTTGTTGTAAAAGATATTGCGATAGACAGTGAGGGATTCCAAAATAAAGAAGGAAAAGATGTTCGGGTTTCTACTATCGAAATAACTCTAACTAAGAAGTGATATTATGCTTAAAATTGAAATATATGATGTTGAACAGGAAAGCGTATTCCTGAAAGCCTGGAAATATGTTAGAAATATTTTCAATTGACTTTCTACTTACAATTTTTAGATAATTTTTTATAATGTTACTGTTTCTTTTGTAGTAATTGGGCCTGTAGCATAGTCTGGATAGTGCAACCGGCTTCGGCTCTGGTGATGTTCATCAGGGAAGTAACCGGTTAACCGGGGTTCGAATCCTCGCAGGCTCACTTTCTTTTGACATTTCAAATTGAGAATATAATTTATTATTTGTCCAAAGTTAATACTAATATCTTATTTCTATCAGGCACTATGATTTAATTTTAATATATTTTATACCACCAGTCTGTGACTGGTGTAATCAAGTGGTATTAAATATGCTCAATAGGGAGTGACCCGAGGCGAAGCCGAGCATGCCACCAGTGTTTAACTGGTGGTGGTCACGGACTTTTGACAAAATCAAATCTCAAACAGTATCTCCGAAAGTAATTGATTTCTAGATGATAGTATCAAAAACCGAAAGTATTATATACTATTAGATATCTATTAGATATCTTATGAAGAAAGTTAAAATAACAAAGGCGAATAAGCTAACCATAGAAAACATCGAAGGTTTTGTTATTAGGTCTGTAACCCCATTTGGTACAAGTGCAAAAGTTAGTTGTCCTAAAGAATTTCTGGGGCAAAAAGTTTATTTGGTGTTTGTCA
>JAYEPB010000040.1:0-4436 GCA_034723595.1 Nanobdellota archaeon | reverse complement strand
ATAATTCTTCAGATCTTCCCTAACTTCTCTGTCAACCTTGATTGTGACCTTTGCTCTTGCAGCATAGCCCAGTTCACCAAAGTTCAGCAGACAGGTATGCTTCCTTATTATGCTACCCTGATGCGCCTTCATCCTATCAAAGATTGTGGAGATTGGGATGCCTGTCCTTTTTGCCATTGCTGTTATGCTCTCTCTTGCGTTCTTTCTAAGTTCTGTTATGATCTGGATGTCTTTTTTTGGTATGTTCATCGTTGTGTTCACCTTGTCTATTGTATGTGGGCTGCCTTTTAAATGCCTTTTTTCGTGTTTTCCGACAGATTTCTGCTTTGATTGGAGGATTTTAATGCTGTTCCGGAAAGTTTCCGGAAATATGAAAAATATCGGATAATTTCCGAACATGGCAAAGAGAGGTATGATTTATCGACGATAAAATTATTTTAGAAAATTGCTTGTTTTTTTGCGGGTTTTGAGAAGGATTTTTGGACTTTATAAACAATTTAAAAAAAATTAATTCAGAATCTGCTCTGCAATTTTCTTATATGCATCACGAAAAGGAATTCCTTTTTTTACAAGCTTGTAAGCCATTTCAGTAGCATAGATTTCTTTAGTGCATGCCTGTTTGCATTTATCTTTATTTATCTTCAGACCATGCAAGACTAAACACATCATCTTCAGGCAGTTCTTTGTTGTATCTATTGAATTAAACAGAGGTTCTTTAGTCATCTGAATATCCCGATTATATCCTGAGATAAGATTGCTGGTAATGCTTTTAATCTTAAATTCATCTCCCAGGACAACATGATATTTTGCTCTTATTAATTCAAGAACATCAGGATTTTTCTTCTGAGGCATGATTGAGCTTCCTGTGCAAAACTTATCAGGCAATGAAAAAAATCCAAATTCTGACATGCTAAACATGATAAGATCAGTTGAGAGTTTATTCAGATCATGCATTATCTGGGTTAAAATATTCATGATGATTGATTCAAATTTGCCACGGCTCATCTGAGCATAAACTGGATTTTCGATATAGCCTGAAAAACCCATCAATTCAGAAGTCATCTTCTGATCTATTTTAAATACAGGAATTCCAAACCCAGCAGCAGAGCCTAAGGGAGACTTATCTATTAATTCATAAGCGCAGTCTAACAGCTTAAGATTATCATCTATTGAATCCGCAAAACAACCTAACCATGTCTTAATTGTCATTGGCATTGCTTTTTGCATGTGCGTATAACCAGGAATATGTATCTGTTTACCCTTATCTGCAGTATTAGACAGGGCAGATTTCAAATTGCCTAAAAGTTTCTTAATTTCACTAATCTCATTTTTTTCATAAAGTCTTAATGCAGTCAAGACCTGATCATTTCTTGATCTTAATGAATGAATCTTTTTTCCTGCATTCCCATATTTCTGAGTAAGATAATTCTCAATTGCAGTATGGCAATCCTCATCTTCTGGTTTAATCATGAAGCTGCCTTTTTTATGAAGGAGGATTATCTTATTTAATCCTTTAATTAATTTATCAAGTTCATTTCCAGATAATATGCCAATCTTCTTTAGCATTTTAGCATGAGCTATTGATGCTATGCAATCATATTCTACAAGTTTATTATCTAATAGATAATCATTGCCAACAGTGAACTTTTCAATTTCTTTGTCTAATTCATAATTCTTTTTCCATAGTTTCATTGTTTCCACCTAATTTCAATCTCAAAGCATTAAGTTTAATAAATCCCTTTGCATCCATCTGGTCATAATCACCTAATTTATCCATACTTGCAATATCCATGTCATAAAGGGACTTGTCAGATTTACGTGCAGTGACAAAAGCATTTCCTTTGTATAAAGTCATATAGACTTTTCCATCAACATTCTCCTGACTCTTGTTTATTGCTGCCATCAGAACATCCATTTCAGGACTGAACCAGAACCCATTATAAATCAGTTCTGCAATCTTTGGCATCAGCATATCTTTCAGATGACCAACTTCCTTATCAAGTACCAATCCCTCGATATCCAAGTGCGCTTTTAAGAGTATGGTTCCTGCAGGTGTTTCATATACTCCACGCGATTTCATGCCAACAAAACGGTTTTCAACAAGATCAATCCTCCCAATACCATTTTTCGATCCAAGTTCATTAAGATATCTGAAAAGTTCTAATTGATTTTCAACAGCCTTATCTTCAGTCAAATTAATTACTTTCACAGGGACTCCTTTTTTGAATTCTACCATTATCTTTGTTTCCTTATCTGGAGCATCTTTAGGAGATACAGTCTTTTTGAACATATCTTGTTTTGGCTCAAATCCAGGATCTTCTAATTGTCCTGCTTCATAACTGATATGCATGATATTATCATCCATGCTATAAGATTTTTCAAGGGTTGATTCAATAGGGATAGCTTTTTCCTTTGCATAATTAATTAGATCAGTTCTTCCTTTGAATTCAGCAAGAAATTCTGAATCTTTCCATGGGCTTATTATCTCTACATCAGGCATAAGCTTCATATAAGCAAGTTCAAACCGTATCTGGTCATTTCCCTTGCCTGTAGCTCCATGCGCAACTATGTTTGTATTTTCAAGCTTTGCTATTTCAATCTGTTTTTTTGCTATCAGAGGTCTTGCTAAAGATGTTCCCAGCAGGTATTTGCCCTCATATACAGCATTAGCTTTCAATGCCTGAAATATATAATTCTTTACAAATTCCTTATTTAAGTCTTCAATATATACTTTTGATGCACCTAATGAAAGTGCCTTTGCTTTTGCTTTTTCAAAATCCTCATCCTGTCCAACATCTGCCATATAGCATACAACTTCATATCCTTTGTTGATAAGCCATTTCAATATAACTGATGTGTCAAGACCTCCACTATATGCTAATATCACTTTTTTGTTTTTCATTTTGATACCTCCAAGGTTGGTTTAATTTCACTGATTTGTTTTATTATATTATATTCACTATGCTTGTCTATTCCTATTCCAAAGACCATATAATTTCCTGCTTTTTCTGCAAAACCTGCATAATTCCAGATGATTTTATCATAAAAACTAAGATTGATGTTATCTGAAAGACTTGCGCGCCATGCTAATGAATTATTTTTGCTGATTAGTTTGCCAATTATACAAGAAGCAATACCCTTGCCTTCATTGCTCTTAGATGTAAAGAGTTTGCACACATATTCACAACCAGTTATTGGATAAGTTATTGCTCCTCCTCCTTCATTAGAGTCAGAGTAAATCACAGCATTTTTAGAGGAGATGAAACTAAAGTAATCATGATTCAATACTTTCCCTTTAGCCTTGAAACAGTCATTAATCTTATAATTTAATTTTCCTATTTCCACTTCTTCCAAAAGATTGCTCTTGATTGGTGTATTTTTATTCATTTTAATCATATCAATGAAAACAATGGTCTGTTTATATAGCTCGTGACCATTATCAAACAGAAAGAACATATTTGTTTGATATAGAACAAGTGTTCTATTTGGAACAAAATAGTTAAATTTAAATATCATTTAAGATTATTATCAGTTATGCCCACAACAACAGAGATTACAGAAGAATATATCAGGAAACATCCAAGCATACAAGACTGCCTTAAGAAAGGGATCATAAATTATTCTTCATTAGCAAGAAGGATTGCAGAAGATACTGAAATAACAAAAAAATCAAGCATAGAGGCAATACTTATTGCTGCAAGAAGATATGCAGTCAAGATAAAGAATGAGAAGATAAATGAAGATGCTATTATAAGATTATTAAAAAACGCTGAACTTGATGTGAAAACAAGGTCTGTAGTGGTTGTGATAGATAAAGATATCTATCCGGATTCTCTTATAGATCTTGAAAAGGATGCTAAAAAGAACAGAGATTTTATTCATATAATTGAGGGAGTAAAAACAATAACAATCCTTACTACAGAAAGATATCTTAATAAGATAAAACAAAAGTTCAGCAGGAGCATTATCAAAGAATATTCAAACCTTGCAACACTTATAATAAAAACATCTCATGATATTGAAGCCATCTCTGGAGTCATGTCCTATCTGTATTCATTGCTTGGGAACAGAGGCATAAATATAATTGAGACTATGAGCTGCTGGACAGACACAATACTGGTTATTGATGAGAAGGATGTTCCATCTGCTATGGAAGTATTTAGGTTTTAAATCAAAAACCCAATCGCCGCAAGCAGTGGGGTATATTTTTATAAATTAAAGTTTTGCTTTGCGAAATTTTAATAGGGTGGTTTGCGGACTATTTTGCTATCTTACATGTAAACCTGTTTTAAGGCAGGGGAAGAGTATTTTTCATTTTATTGCTAAACCTGCTTATTTCATCTTTCATCTTTACAAAATCATCGAGATTTGATTCAATCAATCTGCAGATAGCAGAACCGCATATTGCGCCATCTGCTCCATATCTGATGACATTT
>JAYEPB010000039.1:0-4627 GCA_034723595.1 Nanobdellota archaeon | reverse complement strand
AATAAGACATGATGTTACTAGTTCTAATTTTTTTAGAACTATTGAAAGCTTAAAAGGAGGTATAAGTATATTTTTGGATGAAACTATTTTTACGCTCAATTCGTCCAATTACTTAGCTCGTTGACTATATAAAGATAGGGTCATTAACTAGTGATAACAGAATTTATTTATCTTGAAGTTCTGTGAAAGATTATAAAAAATGCTTTAAAGCAAAGAGGAAAACAAAAATGACAAATCCAACACAAATGGAAATGATGATGTGGGACGATCATATGAGAGACATGATTGAAAAGGGTTACAGAGAACCAGTAATTAATCCTACTATTTTACAACCTAGATTCGATAGAGATAAACGCTACCCTAACAATAACAAGCTTAAACCATTCATCCCAGAACCAGCACCATTAATCAATACATACAATAAATTTAATGACGATGACGGATATAAACCATTACCATTAAAACCTACACCATTAATCAACACATACAATAAATTTGATGATGACGATGATGATGGATATAATCCATTCAAGAAATATTAATTAAATTTATTTTTTTATTAACTTATAAACCATTATACACAACATAAGATGTAGGAGTCTCCCAGAGTTTGATCTCACAAAGATTTAATTCCTGCTTTAACTGATTCCAAATCCAAATCACAATATTTTCTGCTGTTGGATTCTCAAATATGTCATTAAGATATTTATGGTCAAGCTTTGAGATTACCTCATTTGCAACAATCTTCTTTAAATCTCCAAAATCCATCACAATCCCATTTTCATTAAGCTGTCCTTCAACTGTCACGACTAATTTATATGTATGCCCATGCAGATTTTGACAATTTCCTTTATGCCATAACAACTTATGAGCAGCATCAAATACAAATTCCTTGCTGATTTTCATCTTTTAGAACCTCCCTAAATCATAAACCCATACTATATTTCAACTGAATAAGTGTCCGATTGAACATTGCATATACCTTAAATGCCTCTTTTTCCTCGATTGTTGCCCTATTCAGGCTAAATCCGCACATATTCTCTATCATGCTATCTTCAATTATCCTGTCTACAGCCTCAGGGGATATTGTTTCATGATTTAAATAAGCCTTCCCAAAATCACCTTTATACGCAGAAGAATAAGTATCATAAGAATTATAATCATATTTCTTCTTGCCAAAATGCAAGAAAAGCTTGGAGTAATCCAGCATATTCTCCTGCTGCTTTAGCAGATGGTGCATATATTCAGCATTACCAAACAGACTTTTTGCGCCTTTATGACTTGTTACCTTATTATCAATTGACTTTTTTCCATCAACTGAGTCCATCAATTTTTTTGCTTTGATTACATTTGAAATTGATTTTCCATCATTCTTTTTTTTCTTCACACTCTTTTTTTTCTCAGCAATTTCCCTGCCAATCTCTTTGCTAACATCAACCTTTGCCTCAACAGGCTTCTTTTTCTCAACTTCTGATTTTTCTGCCATATATCTTCAATTATAGAGAAAAATATATATAATATTTAAATATTTACTATCCTGAATGAGTAATAACGATGATGCAAAAGCAAAAGATAGGGAAGCAAGATTCACACAGATAAAAGATGAATATAATAAATTTTATAATGAGCTTCTCAGGCAGGGAAAGATAAATTGCAGAGATACAGGCATAGGATTATGGGGATGCTCTTCTCCTGATGCTATATTTGCATTCTTCAAAGAGATACATCTTGAAAGATTCAATAACTTTCTTGACCTTGGATCAGGAGATGGAATTGTCGTGCTTATCGCAAGCCTTTTTACAAACGCTAAAGGGATTGAATTCGATAAAGATCTCCATGACAAAGCAATAGAAACCAAGGATAACCTTAACATGAAAGCTGATTTTGAGAAAATGGATTTCAATAATGCCTCCCTCTCAGGATATGATATAATATTCATCAATCCTGACACTAGTTTTACAAGAAACAGCGTGGAAAAAAGACTGCTGCATGAAATGAAAGGCATTCTCGCAGTATATAATAATATTTTCACCCCCAACTATCTTAAAAAAGGAGATACTTTCTTGCATGACCAGATTCCTCTAACAATCTGGAAAAAATAAATACCACTATACAATACTCACAAAACATTTTAATAGATTTAATATATAATCATACTGGAGAACAAGACTATGGAATACAAAATAAGAAGAAAGACAAATCCCAACATTGCAAAATACCTTAAAGACGACCAAGAGATAGCTTACAAGTTCTCAGACAAAGTCCTGAAAGAATTCAAAGACCTTGTCAAAGGCATCATTCTTTTTGGCAGCAACGCAAGGAAAGATGCAGGTATTAGGCCCCATGACATTGATATCTTAATCATAATAAATGATCTGACTGTACAGTTAAGCACAGAAATCTCTGAGACTTACAGAGTCATTATTGAAAAACTTGTTATACAGACATCAAAAAGGCTGCATGTCACAACACTCAAATTCACAAATTTCTGGGAATATGTAAGAAAAGGCGATCCAATAGCAATAAACATGCTTAGGGATGGTATTGCTCTTTATGATACAGGATTTTTTGATCCTTTGCAGATGCTGCTTTGGAGCGGAAGGATAAAGCCTACAACAGAGAGCATATGGACATATTTTGCAAGAGCACCTGCAACACTGCAGAACTCAAAATGGCATCTCATGCAGGCAACACTCGACCTATACTGGGGTGTGATTGATGCATCTCATGCAGCTCTTATGAAAATGAATGAGATACCTCCAAGTCCAAGCCATGTCGCAGACATGTTAGATGAGAAACTTGTAAAAAAAGGTCTTATTCAGGAGAAGTATGCTAAGATAATGCGCAAGTTCTATAGCCTTTCAAAAATGATAGTCCACAGAGAGATAAAAGAGATATCTGGAGCAGAATATGATAATTATCTCGCTGAAGCAGAAGAATTTGTAGAACATATAAGGCTGTTTGTGGCTAAGCGGGATTAAATCATGCACGATATCGATAACAGATACCAAATCCCTGAGGGGGATTCTGAGAAAGAGCCATGGCACAAAGGTCCTATCAGATTTATATTAGGTTTGTTTCTTGTTCTGCTGATTGTATCGATGGCAATCCCTTTTTACGGAATCAAGACAAATCCAACACCTGCTGAAATTCCAACAATCAAAGATATATTTCCAGATGGGATTGATGGGCCTATAGGCAACAAGGCCCTGGTTGTCCAGAAAAGTGATTATTACAGCCTTATCCAGCCAGATGATTCTGTTGTGAAGTTTGCTGCTGACAGGATTGCTGTTGCCAGCTGCTCATCGTCAAGCAAGGTGTGCTATGCGAAGGCAATATTCTATTTTGTTCGTGATAATTTCCAGTATGTTAATGACCCTCTTTCTATTGAGTATGTAAAGACTGCAAGGCAATCATTGATGAACCAAGGAGGGGACTGCGACGACGCTTCTGTGCTTATGGCTTCTCTTTTGCAGGCAGTAGGAATACCGACAAGGTTTGTGTTTGAACCAGGTCATGTGTATATACATGCGCTGCTGCCCGAAGCCCTGAAAAGATACAAATCTGATGGCAACTGGGTGAGCCTTGACGGAACATGCAGATACTGCGAATTTGGAGAAATATCAATAAGAAGCATAAATAAAGAGAAGGATATTTATTTTGAAGATGAAGAATAATAATTAGGTGATATCACAAGACCATCAGTTGCAGCAAGCACCTGGACATCAGTTTCTTTCTGGATTATTCTGGCTGCCATTTGAGGATTAGAACTAAGCATAGACTTGCCAAAATGAGTGATTATAGCAAGCTTAGGCATTGCAACCTTTATTATTTTGATTGCATCATCTGAAGAAAGATTGATATCAGACTTTTCTCCTGAAGCATGCACAGTATTCAGTATAAGTATATCGCAACCTTTGTATTGCTCACTAAGCTCCTCACTATAACCTGTGTCCCCAGTGTAACAAAGCACAAATTCAGGTGTGACAAATTTTAATCCTATAGCATCTGGGTCATCATGCATAGCCTTAAGCGCAATCACTTCCATATTCTCGATTCCCACTCTCTGACCTGATTCTATACCCATAACCCTTTCTACACAACTCTTATGGAAATTTGAAAGGGCAGGTATGTAATCATCACTTCCATCAACAACTGTCTTATTTGCAATCACTACACCTAGTCTATCCATGCCATTATAAGTCATAGCTCCGACAACAGCATTGATCTCTGAAGCATGATTCACATGAGAATGCGTAGCTATAACTGCAGTGGTCTCTCTTAGATTAACTCCACAAAGGTTTGCGCGCATAAGTGCACCAGGTCCTGGATCCACTATGAACTGATAGCGTCCAACCTTTAGGACAAATCCTCCAGACATCCTCAACTGCTTGCCATATACAAAGCTGTCGCCAGCTGTCCCTAAGAATATTATTTGAGGTATCATTATGAGTTAAAGAATTATATTAATCATGGGATTAATAAATGTTTCGGAATTATCAGTATCTCCGAACAGTCCAGGAGGTAAAAAGATTTTAAACTATCTTTATAATGGTTTCCTCAGAGATTTTACAATTGGCCACAAATATCCTTACTGGGCGTAACGTTCAGGATTCTTTTTGTATGA
>JAYEPB010000038.1:0-4645 GCA_034723595.1 Nanobdellota archaeon | reverse complement strand
AGTGAGGGAGTTAGTGGGTGAGTGAGAGGAATGTGGTGGGGGAATTAGTGGGTGAGTGAGAGGAAAGGAGGGGTTGTGAGAGAGTGAGAGTGGAGAGGGAGAGTTATTTATTCTCATTCTTATTTCTCCTCTTAGACATCATATCTCTGGCAAAATCCTTTGCATTTTCCAAATCTTTTTTACTTGGCCTGCCTTTATTTATTCCTCCAATAATTTTAAAAGGTCCAAAGATATCAAATCCTTTGCAGGAAAATTCACTGGCAATATTAAAACCTTTTTTCAATAATTTATTTCTAAGCAATCTATGATAAAACCGAACAGGACCCATTCCTCTTGTTGAAAAAATGAATGCGTTTTGATTTTGTAATTTTGGCAGTTTATCAACAAAATTCAGCAAAGACTTGTGATGTTTTTGAAAATAAATGCCAGACCCAAAACCAATCAGATCATATTGAGACAATTCATCTAGTTTAACTTCATTTGGATCAACTAATTTTGCATTAAGAATCCCAGCCATTGCTTTGGCTATTTTTTCAGTGTTTCCCTTGTGTATTGAAATATAGATTATTAGAGTTTTCATATTTTTAATCCTAAAGCAAAAAACTTCTCACTGCCCAATATAACTCTTTATCAATGGCCTTGGCCAGCCCTGCATCTCAAATGCTTCTACAATCTGCCCTTTTGTATAGCCTTTTTCAAGATATTTACTTATCATCTGCCGAATCATCTCATAAGTTTCTTTCTCTATGAACATCTTGCTTTCCATCTGCTGGACTCTCTTGAATCCATAAGTCATTATAGATTTCATCTTTATAATTTCTTCCTGCAGCTGATTGATATCTCCGGATGATACAAAAATCTCATTAAGCTTATCCATTGCTGGAAGAGCTGTTGCAGTCTTTTTTTCTTCTATTAATCCATCCAGCAGCTGCCGCATTTCCTGCGCCTTAGCTATTGCTTTTTGGTGCTCTTTCAGGACCTTCAGATTCTGATCCTTGAACTCAGAGAATTTTTTAGCTGTCACAAGTTCATTTATGCTGCCTGCAATGCCTTCTATGGAAAGCAGCCGTTTTCCAAAGCTGTCCATCACACCAGATAATTCTTCTTTTACAGCTTTTATGTCCTCTGTCTTGACAAGATCTGCAAACCTTACCTTCATCGTGTCAAATTCCTGTATCTGCTCCTTATATGCAGCATCAAGATCCTCAGCCATCTCCTTAAACTTTTCAAAATCATTGAACCGTTTCTGAACCTGGATAAACATTGATTCTACCTTATTTGAGTGCATCTCAACCTGCGACTCGACTTTTTTTATGGTAGTAAGCTCTTCCCTTACTTCCTGGTTGAGCTTTATGGTATCTTCAACTCCCTTAAAGAGAGCCATCTTTGATCTTTGCTCTTTAAGCTCTTTCATAATCATGGAATTTACAGCTTCATTGCTTTCTATCTTGCCAGTTATTGCTTCTATCCTCATATCAAGCTTGCTTATTTCCTTAAGAATCTTACCAGGCTCAAGCTGAGACATGACCTCATTTGTTCTTGCGCTCTTAACTTCAAGCTCTGAGAATTCCTGCTCCTGACTGACGACCATATTCCTTAATTCGCCAATCTGCTCACTGATGGTGCTCAATCTTTCATTGAACATGCCCCTCATCTGGCTTAATGCTTCCATCCGGCTGTTTAATTTTTCGATCTCTATGGTTATTACTGGTGAAATTGTCTGCGCAGCTGAAGGCTTTTTTTCTTTTTTCTTCAACTTCTTTTCTTTTTTCTCCTTAGAAACAACTTCTTCTTCCAAAGGAGGCAGGCCTAGTGGAGACGCTTTATTCTGATCTTCACTTACATCTTCTGATTCTTTATCAGAACTCTTTTTCCCTTTCTTTTTTTTCTTTGAAAATGCCATTTTTCTGCAGACAGGCTATAAATATTTAGCTGATTTACTTGCCTTTGCTTTTTGATGTTTTTAAACTTTGCGCTTGTTTGCTATTTTTTGCATAATTTCCTGCAGCCATCATCATAGGATATATAAAATACAAAAAGAGAAGCATGTATACAACAAATAAGATCCAACCAAGGTTTGTATGGAAAAGTGACATAGCAAGATGGGGATTTGATATGCCTACAAGGAAAAGGAAATATATCCTGATTATAGTCATCATATACATTCCTGCAATCCCAATCAGGAAATAAGGCAATATCCTGCTCTTATTTAAGTTATTTAAATCATATATAACTATCAGCAGAAATATTGAAGTGAACATTGCCATGGATTCTATACCTGAACAAGGCGGGCCGATTGCTGCGCTGAATCCATTTATGCCCATTGTAAAATCATTGAAATATATGTCAGGACTTTTCATGGTTAGCCTGAATATCAACATGACTGCATTGCCAACCATTGATGAAAAAAATGCCCATGACGAGCGCAGCAGCATAGCAAAAGAGAAGAAACATAAACTTACCACAACAGAAATTATTATCTCCTTATGAAACTTCTTTATAGCAAAAGCATTGAATACAGCCAAACCAAAGAAGATTGCTGCTGCTATTGCAACTAGGTACTCTATTAAGACTACCACATAGATACTGCTGCTTAAGAAGAGTGTATTGGTAAAATATTTGAGAAATATTTTAAATGAGTAAAAGACCAGTCCGATATAGCCAAAAAGCAGGGTTTGTCTCCAGCTTTGAGAATAGGACTGCATCTCCTGTAGCTTATGCCTGCTGTATAATAGAAAAATCACTATTATACCAAGGTATATGAATTCCATATAGAAATAATTAATAGTATATATAACACCGCCGCCAAGCATATTGACTACAGTTTTTGCAAGGAAAGGAAGAGCAAGGCAAAGGAGAGCTGCAAAGATTACAATCCTTAAGATTAAAGATTGTAGTCCTTTGCTGACTTTATTATCTAGATGATTTTTAAGATAATTGAATTGAGGGATATCCATATATTATCAAGATAAAATCTGGATTATATAAATATTTTGGAAATGGTAAGGGATTTTATTTTATGACAAAATCAAATCCGGAGTGCCTGATTAGAATAAATAAATGGGGTGGGGAGAATTTAAAAAAATGAAAGTAAACAAAAAAAGAAAAGAAAAAAGAAAAACTTAATCCAGCAGCAATGCAATCCTGTTTGGGTCGTATTTCCAGTCAACTGGAATTTTCTTTGATTTCTTATAATAACCAATCAGCCTTCTTATTTTTGACTCAGTAAGCTGGTAGCCTCTCAATGCGCCTTTGTCCTGCTTATGAGACTCAATGTGTTTTCTTACTGCTATGCTTTTCTTTATCAGAGCCATAAGGTCTTCAGGAATTGATGATAAAAGCTCCCTTGCCTGAAGAATCTCTGTGATTCTTTTTTTTGTGATTGTCCTTGTATCCGGAACTCCATAGGAATCCTTCAGTATTGTGCCAATCATTGACGGGCTGTGACCTGCCTTTGCAAGCTTTATCACAAGCATCTCCACTTCTTTTGATTTATATCTTATCCATGCAGGAATAGTCTTTTTTACAGGTTTTGTGGAACCTGACTTCCCATGCTTTCTTGAATACATCCTTGCCATTTTATATACCTCTGCTATGCTTTTGCATATAATTGCTTTAAAGAGGTCCAGAAACAGAGTAACTTTATGTCTCCAGTATAAGCGAGCTCTTGAGCCTGCTTACCCCTCGATGTGAGATGTTAATCGATGTTAGTTTATAAATATTTTGGATTTTATGTTTAAATTATGAGCGGATTAACTGAAGAGGGGTAAATCTTAGGAAGATTTATAAATCAAATGCCCTTATCAAATACTATGGATATAGCAAAGTATCTAGAGGACACGGAATTTAATTTAGAAAGCCCTCATATAAGAAATACTGAGGAGGGATTGTTTATTAATGAGACTAGTCTTGAATATATTACATCAAGACTCCTTAAGCATATTAGGAATAGTTCTTTTAATGGAATTTTATCAAAAAAAGACATTAGAACGGAGATAGAAAATAATAATAAATATTATCTTTCTGAAAATGAGGATTGTTTAGTTGGATATGTTATAAATAAAGCAAATGTTAGAAAAGCTATTTTAAATGATGGCATTTTAATTTCATGTCGGGAAAAAATAATGAAAAATGATCCTATATTTAGATATGATGAAAAAATAGAAATATTAAACAATCAGAGATATTGCGCTTTATTTAACCTTGATAAGACATACTATATTGGGACTCATAGTTTTGAAAGGTTTGTGCACAGAATGGATAAATCTGAAGCTATGAAAAAGCAGTTAAGAAATAAATTCCCTCATGATTTAAGAGATTATATGAAATCACTTTACAGAATGATTAAATCTTCTGTTTTAGTTGATAGAAAAAACAATATGTCACAAATATTAAAACACAACTTCAAAGAATGTGAATATAGGACCAATCACGGATGGATTTTTGTGATAGAAAAAGGCAATATGTTAAAAACCTGTTATGAAATTGGAAAAATCTCTGAAAAAGGATATAAATTAAAATAATTTTTTGAGTAGGGTTTGATTTTAAACCTGATTTCCTACAAAAGTTATTACAACACTTTGTGGCTATATTGGCGATAAAACTATAGAGAGAAGTGCCAAATCTTTTTTTGTCTTTTTATTCT
>JAYEPB010000037.1:0-17440 GCA_034723595.1 Nanobdellota archaeon | reverse complement strand
AAAAGCAACAAATTTTAGTAATATTTATATATGAGTTATTGTAATGTGATTGGAATATAGGACAATTATATAATAAACATGATTTTATATTGAGGTGAAATTAAATGATGAAAAAAGGACAAGCAGCAATGGAATTTCTGATGACCTATGGTTGGGCAATTCTCGTTGTTCTTGCTGCAATAGGGGCGTTAGCATATTTCGGAGTATTGAGTCCAGACTCATTCTTACCTGAAAAATGCATGCTTGAACCAGGTGTAGACTGCACAGGATTTAAGGTTACCCCAACAGAAACAACACTAGTGATGAGAAACGGCATGGGTAGAGATTTAACTGTTAATGGTGTTGCAATAGGAGATTGCAATTCAACAACAGGTGATGTTGAGTTCAAAAATGGAGATATGGTTACAATCATCCTTACAGGATGCAGCAATGGTGCATTGGATGATAGGTTTGACAGTGACATAAGTATATCTTATACTGAAAAGATAAGTGGTCTGTCAAAGACTATGGGTGGCAGTATGACAACAAAAGTTCAATCGTAAATGAAATGAGGTGATATTAAATGATAAACAAAATGACAAAAAAAGGACAAGCAGCAATGGAATTCTTGATGACCTATGGATGGGCTATCCTTGTTGTTCTTGCAGCAATTGCAGCTTTGGCATATTTTGGAGTATTGAGTCCAGATAGGTTTCTGCCAAATAAATGTACTTTACCGAGCGGAATGGCATGTTTAGACTTTACTGTAGTTGATACAGGGGCTGTAAGTATAGTAATGCAGAATAGTCTTGGATTTGAAATGAGAAACGCGCAGGCAAGTATAGTTGTAGATAATGAAACCTGTACGTCTACTAATACGATGAATATGACTAATGGGGCAAAGGATACATTTACATTTACTGGATGTACCAACATAGTAGGCCAAGAAGGATCAAAGCTAAATGCAGATCTTAAGATAGCTTATACAAATGCAGCATCTGGATTGTCACATGTAGCATCTGGATCTTTGATATCTAAAGTGACTGCTTAAGGTTTTTATTCTTTTTTTATTTTAATTTTTTCTTATATTTCTGGCATGAATAATATCTTGAAATTCTTTAGAACACGGAAATAATCTATTTCTCTGATTGAAGAAAATCTCTTTTTAAGAATAGCAATAATCTCATAATATCTTTTTGAGTCTTCGACTTCTAAATCAAATTCAATATCATAGCTCCCCAATGATTCGATAATACCATTAACCTCTGGGATGTTCTTGATATATTCTCTTATCATCTTTAGTTGATCCAAGGAATTTAGATTAATTTTAACTGAATAAAAATCTCTTTTGAGAGTCACGAAGTTTATATCCAATTTATATCCTTTTATGATTCCTTTTGATTCTAATTTTTTAATCCTATGTTTGACAGCTATTGGATCAATCCTTACTTTGCTGGATATATTCACTAAAGATATGCGTGCGTCTATTGCAATCATCTTTAAAATACTTAAATCTATTGCATCAAGAATTTCTACATCAGGCATGCCAATTGTTATTTCTTTTCTGGCAACATTTTTATCAAGAAAATAATTCCTGCTTAATTGAGTATATCTTATAACTGGACAGATAAGACTTTCTTTTATGATTGATTTGAATTTCTGATATAATCTTTTTTGAAGCAAAAACATTTCATGCTCATCTTTGACCCATACTGCAAAATTAAGATCAAAGAGACCATCAAGAGTAGCAATCCACCATACATTAGGCTCTTTTTTTAGAAACTCAATTAGCGCCTGTTCATCATCACCAGAACAATTGAAAAGCTTAAATAATACCCTATAAAAAGTGTAGCCTAATTTTGATGTATCAATAATAGCCCTGTAACCTCTGATTATGTTATTTTCTTCTAATCTCTTTATCCTATAATTGATTACATCTCGACTCAATCTAAGTTTTCTTGCTAATGCTGATACAGGCTGTCTGGCGTTGAGATCTAACTCAAAAAGTAGTAGTCTATCTTTAAGGTCTAATTGCATTATATTTACTTAAAAACATATAATCCTATTTAAATGTTTTTGTTTTTGAGGAAATTTTGAGGAGTAATTTAATAAATCTGGTTGTGTTTCTTACAGGTAAGTGATTACACCTCGCTAAATTATGAAAAAATAATTAAAAAATGAGGGGAAAATAAAATGGAAAAAATTCAAAAAGAAGATAATTAGTAAAAATATAATATATTCTTCTCATGAAAGGATGGAATACTACTCCCCTGTAGGTCATAGTGACACCGCTACTATGGGTGTAGCAAGTGGAACATTCTATCTTGATTGCCGTGGCGATAGTTACTTCAGTGACGACGAAAATATCTCAAGAAGAATGACTTATGTAGTTAGAAAACCGAAAAGTAAATTATGTGACTTAATCCATAAAAAATAAGCCGATTAAATTTTGGGAGAAAATAATTCTCCTTTTTTCTTTGTCAAACGAAAATCGACACAGGGTACTAAGGCTTTGGAATTACGTGAAAAGATAATATTGGTGAAATAAAGGACTTTAAGACTCTATCCAATCAAGATTGCAGGCTTTCCAGGCATTGCCTGGTTGGCTTTTGCTTCTTTTGAATCTTCTGCTTTGATGATATCTACTTTGCATGCAAATTCCTTGCCAATCTGGTCGCTGCTGTTGTCAAGAGTATGGAATTCTACATCCTGTCCGAGAACAGTCTCTGGAATCTTGGTCACATCCTTGACAAGCTTTGGAACCAGCTTTGAGATATCCTTGCCATAAGTCTTGAGATCTCCTGCCATCAATTCCTTAAGTATTGCTCCCACATCCCTTGTCTTTTCAAGCATGGGCTTTAACTGCTTTATAAAATCATATTTCCATTCTGCAGAAATGATAATCTTGATTAAATCTGGTTTATCTTTACCCATGAGCTTGAGGACTGCCCTTATATCGCTGATTGTATTCTCAATAAGTTCTTCAGATGCTTCTGCTTCTGCATCAATCATTGCCTCATTATATTTTGGCCAGGAAGCAAGAGATACCATACCTTTGCAGCCAAGCATTTCCCACATCTCTTCTGCTATGTGCGGTGTGAATGGGGAAATCATCAATATAAGGTTTTCCAGGCATTTTTCATAAGTCTCTTTATGCGCGCCTGTTTCACTGTACTTGACAAGATCATTGACAAATTCCATCAAAGAACCAATTGCAAGACTTAATTTTAAATCATCAATATGTGAAGTTACTTGCTTTATTGTCCTGTGCATCTTGCCGACAATGCGCTTATCAGAATTTATCATCTCTTCTCTTAAGTATTGCGGCTTTTCTTCAGCAAGCCTGAAAACGCGATTTAGGAATTTAAAATTTCCATGAGCACCTTTATCAGACCATTCAAGCTCTTTTTCAGGAAGCGCTGCAAACAGGATAAATAATCTGGCAGTATCAGGACTATATTTATCTATTATCTCCTGCGGATTGACGACATTGCCTATTGATTTACTCATCTTTGCGCCGTCTTTTGTCACCATGCCTTGCGTAAGAAGCTGGCTGAATGGTTCATTTATCTCAATAAGCCCCATATCCCTCAAGGCCTTTGTGAAGAACCTTGCGTAAAGGAGGTGAAGTATAGCATGCTCTATGCCACCGATATACTGATCAACATCCATCCAGTATTCTGCCTTGCCTTTATCAAAAGGAAGATTGCCATTAGAAGGATCGCAGAATCTCAGGAAATACCAGGATGAATCAAAAAATGTGTCCATAGTATCTGTTTCCCTGCGGGCGTTGCTGCCGCATTTAGGACATGTACAGCTAATGAATGATTTGCTGGTCTCAATAGGATTTCCCTTGCCTGTGAATTTAACATCAGTGGGAAGCAGAACTGGAAGGTCTTTTTCAGGAACAGGAACAATGCCGCATTTTTCGCAGTATATCATAGGGATAGGTGTCCCCCAATATCTCTGCCTTGAGATTAGCCAGTCTCTCAGCTTATAATTTACAATCTTGCCGCCGCAGCATTTCTTTTTGAGGTGTTCAGCTATCTCTTCTATGGATTCCCTGTTGTTCATGCCATTGAAATCTGCGCTGTTTATGAGTATTCCATCTTCGCAGTATGCCTTTGTTATCTTATCAGGATTTAGCTCATTTGATTTTGGGGTGATGACTAGTTTTATTGGAAGGTCATATTTTTTTGCAAAATCAAAATCCCTCTGGTCATGGGCAGGAACTGCCATCACTGCGCCTGTGCCGTATTCTGCAAGAACATAATCTGCAACCCATATAGGAAATTCATCTCCTGTCAAAGGATTGATTCCGTACCTTCCTGTAAATACTCCATGCTTTTCCTTGCCTTCAGCAGTCCTGTCTATTACACTCATCTTGAGAGTTTTCTGGATGAATTTCTTTACAGGTTTTTCATGCTCTGTGCCTTCAATAAGCTTCAGGACATCAGGATGTTCAGGAGCTAATACAAGGTATGTGATTCCGCATATAGTATCAACCCTTGTAGTGAATGTAGAAACTTCTAAATCAATATCCTTTATCTTGAATATTATCTCTGATCCATGCGACTTGCCAATCCAGTTCTTCTGCATTGTCCTGACCCTTTCTGGCCAGCCAGTCATTGAATCAAGAGACTCAAGAAGTTCGTCAGCATATTCCTTTATGTTCAGATACCACTGCTCAAGCGGTTTTTGCTTGACAATAGATTTGCATCTCCAGCATTTGCCATCTTCAACCTGCTCATTCGCAAGAACTGTATTGCACCCAGGACACCAGTTTATCATTCCTGCTTTTCTGTATGCCAGTCCTTGCTCAAATAATTTGACAAATATCCACTGATTCCATTTATAATATTCAGGTGTGCAAGTCGCAATCTCCCTGCTCCAGTCGTATGAAAGACCAAGCATTTTCTGCTGAGCCTTGATGCTTTCAATATTATCCTTTGTCCATGCAGCAGGATCTGCTTTTGCTTTTATTGCAGCGTTCTCTGCAGGCAGGCCGAAAGCATCATATCCCATAGGATAGAGTACATTGAATCCATTCATCCTTTTGTATCTTGCAAAGCAATCGCCGATGGAATAATTCCTGACATGCCCCATGTGAAGATTGCCTGATGGATAAGGAAACATCTCAAGACAATAATATTTCTTTTTTCTAGGATCATCTTTTACTGCGAATATGTTTGATTCGTGCCATTTTCTTTGCCATTTTTTTGCGATTTTGTTGAAGTCAGCCATGTTAGTTCACCTTTGAGTTTGATATTTTTAGATTAATTGGTTGTTATTTAAAAGATTTGCTATGCGAATTTCTTAGAGGTGGTTGATAGGTGATTTTATATAGAATCCACAGATTCCGATTATATAACATGATAATATTAATATGATAAAAATGATTCCTAATCAAGCAGAAAGATTCCTATATCAGTTAGGACAGAATTTGAAATCTGAATCAGATGTCCAGCCTATTAGAGATATCTCTGATGAAGCAAAAGAAACATTACAAAGAGAAGGATTTGAACAGATTGTTAGAGATTTCAATCATACAAGACATCTTGTTGAATATGATGAGTTTTCAATAGATGATTTTGAAGGTGCCATCCTATTTCCAGATTTGGAATATGCAAAAGCATATCAACGAAAACACACAGTATATCCTGTTGGATTAGGGGTGATTGTACCAGTACCCCAGTGGAAATCTATTGCAAGAAAAATAAAAACAAAATCAGAGGGTCAAGCTTTTGATGATCTTCAATTTAGAGATTCACCAATTCATTTAGATAGCCTGGGGTTTATAATTCATTCTTCTGAGGGAGATTTAGAAATAAACAAAGAACATGAATTAATGCATGTTGATAATGATATTTATTCTGCAAATAATACATTACTACGAAGATTTGATCAAGGATTAAAATTTGAAGGAACTTATATACAAGACAGAATTGAAAATGAAATGAAAAGAGAATTAATTGCATATAGAAATGAATTAGTTGGTGAAGCTGAGCAAATGGGAATTTTTTTAGCAAATAGAAGATTGGGATTCTATGTTGATTGGTTATCTTCACAGATTCAACATTCTCAAGCAAGACAAGCAATCGCATATTTATTGAGTCCTCTAAGAGCAAAAATTCAACCTGCTACAAAAGCAATGGAATATTTGACAGCAGAAGTACCTTCACAATTATTGACTCCTTTATTGTTTTCTATTGGATCAACACCTAAAGAAATTAAAGAAGGGGAAATGATCTCTGTACTTGATGATATTGTCAGATTAGCAGATTCATATTCTAAAAGAGACCTTCAAATAGAACAAATCTATGAGGGTATAAAAGAAGAAGGTTATGAAGTTTAGTTACACTATCCTCAATCTCTGGAGGAGATACTGAAAACTCCAAAAAAATTTATAAATCCAGCAGTAATTACGTAGTTTATGAATACAAAAAATTATTATAAGCCATATTTTGAAGCTGTAAAACAAATACTGGAAGGCACTCCTATAAATGAACTTGACGACATCAGAAATCAATGTAATAAAGCGTTTCTTATGGCTGGTTCACAAGATGGCAAATCTCCTGCTAAAGTTAAGGATTATTCTCCAGAAGCATTGATAATTAGTTTGGCAGCTGATGCTGAGAATAGAATTCTAAGGGGAGAAGATCCAAGACAAGTATATGTTAGTGTGAAAGGTTTACAACCTGAAGATCTTAGGCGAAGAGGGAGATTAATTCTAGAGAGTTGTGTGCAACGTTATTTGTAATTAATTTTTATTTTCTTCTTGCAAGTAAATATAGCTGTTGTCCGGGTTTAATATCAGTGCCTATAAATGTCCCATATTTATCGACTACATTAGAGTAAATCGCTTTATGAAATCTATCTTTTTTCTTTTTATCCCATTTATTAAATTCTCTGGATATGCTGGTAGGATTATCTCCTTTTTGCACAATATAATTAAATACATTATAGCCTTTTGAATTTTTTTTATGCGAATCTATAAATGGTTCAGCAGATATTGCAGGAGATTTAGATTTTTGAAGATAATTAAAAGCTAAATGTTCAGTTGAATACATAGAGTGCCAATTTGTATCTGTTTTTTCTGCATAATCCCTTATTGCATTACTGCATGAAACTACAAAATCGTATTCTACATCATTATCCAACCAACGCTTTGCAGCTTTTCTCGCAACTGATGGCAGATGATGAGCAGTAGCAATATATTTTATAATATCATCTTTATTTTTATGCCATTTTTTAGAAAGAATTCCTTCCTGACTCCTGTTTAATTGCTTTACTAAAGACGCAATATTGTTGATAGCAAATAAATAAGCTGCTTTGTGGTGGTCGTTTCCTGTTAAATACATAACACTGCCAGGGATTTTATTTGAATTTGGTAAAGCCAGATTTATTATTGAAGCGCCCTCTCTTTTCCCATTTGCATCAAAGACAGCATAAGATGTAAATTGATAAGGGCCAAATGAAGTCATTTTATCATAAAGCGCAGGCATTAGTTCAATATATTCTCTTCCGGCATTTCTTAATAAAAAGTCAAAGACACCTTTATTTAATTTGCCATGTGATTTGCCAGGCATAATTTCTGTTAATGCATAACTTATTAGGTCTCTACCGTTTAAGGATGAAGAGATTGCCTTGACAAGCTCCAACCTTGATTTACTCAGTCCTTTTAATCTACCAACTTTATTCCAATCGAGATTATTATTTATCTCTTTTATGCTAATATCTGCCTCACCTACATAATTATCTAAAGTCATAGTTGTGGGTTTACCTGAAAAATATTTTTTGACACGTTTTTCAAAAGTTTCCTTAACAACAGGATTGTTTGATTGTTTGATTTTTCTTTTCCATAATTTTTTTAATTGTTTATTAAAATCCACATCCACCTGTTTAGGAACTTTTCCTGATATTCCGGTATAAAGGCTATATAATCCATTAAGAGAATATCCTTCCAGATCTCCTGAAAAGAAAGATCCTCCATCTTTTTTAATAGGATATGCAGGTAACACTCTTTCCACGACTCCTTTTATTACAGGGTTTTGTTTTTTTCCTGCAAATGAATTAATTTCAGGTAAGACTCTTCCCACGACTTCCTCTATTACCTGTTTTTGTTTTTCTCTAGCAAATGCATTAATAACCCTTTGAGAATCATATTTGAAATTATCTAATGTACCACTAAAACCAGATAAAGAATAAAGTGCAATCAATGAGCCAACCTGACCAACTGATCTTAACCAACTGCCTACTGTTGCTTCTTTTCCATCTTTAATTTTCTTCTGATTTCTTTTTTTTATTTTTTTTGATAAAGGTTTTATAACATATCTATTGGTTAAACTCCATCCCGCAATTAAACCTGCATACGCGCCAAACATGGCAAGACCTTCATTTGAATCAACATTCTGAGATATAAAATCCAGAGTTTTATCAGCGCCTAATACATAAGCAGCATTAGAAGTTAACCAAAATAAATGGGGATCAATATGCCTATCAAGTAATATCTTCCTTTTACTTCTATAATTCTTCAGATTTTCTACTATTTCATCAATCATTATAAGTTAGAATCAAGAGTGATTTATAAATGTTTCGGTTTATTTGCTACTTGGCAGTGGTTAAGATAGCTTGATGTTGAGTTGAATATCTTAAAAAGCAGATTATAAATCCAGCAGGAATTAAGAGGTTTAGGGATACAAAAAATTAATCTCTAAGAAAGTTTCTCATTGATTGTCTTTAGATTATAAAGAATTATTTGCTGGAAAACTTGTCCTAGCTTCTTATCCTCACGTTTCTTTGCTCCTTTAGTTGAAAAAACGTACTCTTCAAGCATCCCTAAAGGAATATCTAAAACTGGAATGTTCTGAGTCCTTAAGAGATGAAAAGTGATGAGTCTTGTTGTCCTGCTATTGCCATCTTCGAAAGGATGAATATGTTGAAATTCATTATGGAAGTAGGAAGAAAACTCCAGTATTTTCTTCAAAGGAATCTTCTTTCTTATGAAGAACTCATTGTATTTCTTTAGCAACGCTCTAAGCATAGGCTCTATTTCCTTTACTTTAGCCACTTTAAAATCTGGATTGCCAAGTATAACAACAGGCTTATTTCTTATTTTTCCTGCTATTCCTGATATATGGTTCATCGCCAGCCTATGATAATTTAAAATAGATTCTTTTGAGATTGGCTTTTTCTCCTCTGCATCCTCATTCATCTGAATAATGGCTTTTTGATAATTTTGCACTTCATTAACACTTTCTATAGTATAGTCCCTAGGCACAATATGATCTTTTAAAAGCTTAATAGTATCTGGCAAAGTGATGGGATTGCCTTCAATACTTAAACTATGATAGATAAACCTAATCTCATAGTCATCCACAATTCTTCTGAATCTCGCTTCATTAGCTGCTCGCAATCTTTGGAATATTTTAAGCTCCCTGTCAATCTCATCAAAATATTCATCAGGCTTTGTCCTGGCAACAAACACTTTCTGGCCAAAATAAGCAGCTATATCCCTCAGGAATGAATTATAAGGTATTGTCGCAGTTAATGGCTTTTTAGAAAGGATTATTGCAAGGCCATTCTTATCCAGGATATCTACATATTTTGAAAAAGTTCTCGGATCTAATTCAAAATCATTGACAACAAACCTCTTCTTAATAAATGCCTTACTAACAAAAGCAGCCAGGTTCTTGTCAAGCAACTCGTTATAGTTTATATCATTCTTCAGGCAGAATTTTATCATCTGGAACAAAAGGTCATTTATCTCGTTTCTGACAACCTGAAAACCATACTCATTCTTCATAATGATGCCAAGTTTTTTCAAGTCTAAAAGGATATTATAGACTCCATGATAGCCAATATTGATTTTTCTGAATATATTGGCAACTTCCTGAGGCTTTAAAGGACTGCCTTTTTTGTACATGAACTCAAAAACATCATATTTAGTGACCATAATACCACTCTAAGCATTCATGCTTAATAAATGTTTCTATTCTGCAGGGATTTGTAACAAAAAGTTATAATTTTATGCAGTTTATCAGCATTTATTACTATCCACCAATTTATTGACAGCAATGGGAAAGCATCAAAGCTTCTTTTCAACTGGATGCTGATGAAAGAAAAGCTGGACCCTATAAATTTTCCAGGTGTTGAGCATATTGAATATACTGATTTTTTTGAAAACCCAAAGGGTTTTTCAAAATTCTCTATAAGAAATTAGTCAGTAAACAAAAACCTTATCCAACCAAAACCCGAATCTTCTTAACACCAGCAGAATCAAGTCTCATGTTCTCAAGATTATATTTGGTGAGATTATTTGCTTTTGCATAAGCATGAGCTGCTTCTTCGCTTTTAAAAGTCTTAGGTCTTGCCTTTCTTCTTCGGGGCTTGGGTGCTGATCTTGCGCCGCCTCTTTTCCAGTCCCTTATCCTTACGTGATTGCTCATTTTATGCACCTAAAACTTCTTGAATTGCGCTGCGACATCCATAAGATCAACATGGCTCATAAACATTGTCCTGCAGCAGTATCTTGTAAGCCCAAGAGAATCAAGTACATCTTTCTTGCTTTCTCCTTTTGCTACTCTTTCATTGAATTCTTCCCAATGTTGGGCAATGGGTTTTCCGCAACTGAAACATCTGATAGGAATAATCATTTTTTAATCACCTGTAGGATTTTTGCCTCTTGGCTCTTGCTTTAGAATCATTTGGCTTATATACTTCTTTTCTTCTTATATCTGCAACAAGCAACTGCCTGTCATATTTCAGCAAGACATTCTCAAGCTTATTGTCAAATTCTACCAACGCCCTGCCAATAGCAAGCCTTATAGCTTCTGTCTGGCCATTGATGCCGCCACCTTCAACAGTGACTTTTAGATCAACCTTTTGAGCAACAGATTCAGCAAGTAAAAGAGGTTCCATAATTTTCATTCTAAGCATTACTGGTGAATATGTCTCAAGCAGCTTCCCATTTACTCTTACAATACCCTTACCTGGCTTTAATGTAGCTCTGGCGATAGATGTTTTCCTTTTTCCTGATGTGTGGATAATTTTCATATTTTTGCACCTATGAATTTGCATATAACTTTAACAAAAACAAACTTATTTGAAGGAAGTTTGGATATGTGCGCTTCTTTAAATGATTCCATTTTCTGATCATTGAATTCTTCAGGAACTCCTACATGGCATGTCACTCTCTTGAAAGCATCTCTTCCTTTTGGCTGTTTGTATGGAAGCATACCCCTAACAACTCTCTTGACAAACCTGTCAGGCATCCTTGGGAAGAATGGACCTGTGGAATGAGTTCCGCGATCCCTCCTTTGTTTATATCTGGCTAAGATTTGAGCTTTATTACCTGTAATTACGCTTTTTTCACAATTGACAATATCAACTTTTTCACCCAAAAGCGCAGCTTTTGCAGCCTTGGTTGCTATCCTCCCTAAAATCATTTCATTAGCGTCTATAATCATCTTAATCATCCAATTATTCTTATCTTTTTACCTTTGGCAGATTCTTTCATAATATCCTTTATGTCCATTGCTTTGGCATTTGTCTGCTTTATCTTATCAAGAGCGCCATCTGAAAAACTCCATGCAGCTATTGTAACCGGATGATTCAGTATTCCACTCCCAAGCACTTTTCCAGGAACAACTATAATCTCGTCCTTTTTTGTCACCCTGTCTATTCTTGAAAGGTTCACTACCCTTCTTGAACGTGTGGATTTCTCGAGATCGCAAGCTATGCGTTTCCAGATATTCTCTTTTGATTCTATAGCTTTCTTCTTGAGATCACTAATCAATTGTAACATATACTGATTAGTTGGTCCTGTTCTTTTTGTCATTTTCTTGAAAATAATTTTTTTAACTTGATTGTTTATGATTGTTTAATTATGATGTGGAGGACGCGATTCGAACGCGCGCACCCACTAAGGGACAAGGCCCTCAACCTTGCGCATTTGACCAGGCTCTGCCACCTCCACAATGAATTATTATAATCATTTCATTGCTTCAAGAGCATCCTTAAAGTTTGACAAGTCTTTCTTAAGCATATCAATTGCTGTTGTCACAATCTCCTTAACCTTCAGCTGTCCAAAGCTTTCTACATAAAAGACAAATTCATCGTCTTTTTCATTGAGTTTCACTCCGTCTGGCGCTTTGTCAGCACATGCTGCGCATAAATCACATGATAATAATTTATTTTTATCCACTTCAACTTTGCCGGATTTTGCCACAAGCACTCCTCTTGGGCATACATTAACAACAGCATCTGCATCTTTTATCTTCGAATTATTAATATCTATAATTGGCTTATATTTGTACCAGGCAAGGCATGGCGCCCATTTTACATGATCCTTTCCTTTTCCAAGCTGAGCAGTTGCAGACACTTCAATTTCCTGACCTTTCAAAAGCTTAACAATAGGTGTTTTCGGATACACTGGCACAACTTTTGGGTCTTTTGATTTTATGTCTGAAGCATAAACCATTCCGTTCTTTGACTTGAGTGTCATCTGGAGTGTGCATCTTGCGCAGCCTTTGCCATCACACTTGCATTCATCCCTTATGAAATATGATTTAAGATCTGTTTTGATAGGAAGCAAACCCATCCTATGCGCGATTATCTCATCATATAAGATTGAACTGTTCTTGACAAGCTCTACATCTTCAATAGCCATGGTTGGGACTTCTTCAATCATCAACCTGCGAATAGTATTGGCAATGACAGGATCTGCTTTTTTCAATATGAATGAAGCATTCAGCTTTTCTTTGTCCTGGGTTAATGATATTATTTCCATCTTGAATATTATGCAGTATTTTGAGATTATACTCTTCTGCCCCTCCTGCCTCCTTTTTTCCTGCAACCATCATGAGGGATTGTAGTGACATCTTCGATGATGCCAATCTTAAAGCCCATCCTTGAAAGTGACCTTATTGCAGCCTGAGCACCTGGTCCGACATTCATTGGACCATTATGACCACCTTTTGCTTTCATTTTTATATGAAGAGCATTGATGCCTTTCTCCATTGCCATTTCTCCTGCTTTCTTCGCACATGCCATTGCAGCTGTTGGAGATGATTCCATCCTATCTGATTTGACTACCATACCTCCAGAAACAATTGCAATTGTCTCTGTTCCAGTCATATCTGTTATGTGTATAATACTATTATTATATGTAGCATAAATATGAGCAATACCCCATTTTAAATTATGGGAGTAATTTTGCTGCCTGGACCTGTATTCGGGTTTTGTTCCTCTCATTATTATCAACCTTTAATATATAATTATTTCCTAGGAGACCTTGGTCTTGGTGGGGCTCTTCCTCCCATTTTCTTGAAATCAAACCTGCCCCTGCCTTTTGGGGGCGCTTTTTTCTCTTTCTTGACTATGATTACTCTTTCAGGATGATCATCTTTTGCAAGATTTGAGTTCTCAACAAATGATATCTGTTTTTCATGGTCAAGTGTGACCATATAAGAGGGCATGGTGATTTTCTTCTTGCCTATGATTATGTGCCTATGAGTAATGAACTGCCTTGCCTGTTTCATTGATCTTGCGCGACCACTCCTATGAAGGATTGTCTGCAGTCTTCTTTCAAGGATATCTTTCAATGTGATGTCAAGAGCTTTACTGATATCGTCCTCGTCAGTGAATCCAAAAGATTTTAATTTTGCAAGAAAATGGGATTTCTCTAATTTATCCTGTTCAGTCTTGACTGTTGCAAACCTTTTTGCTAATTTTAAATATCCTTTCAAGATAGAATTGGCTTTATAGATTTCCTTTTTGTTTCCTAAGCCATAATCTTTAGCAAGTTCATTCTCTTCAACAATCCTATCCTTATTCCAGGGATGAGATGGTGTTGAAAAAGTTTTCCTCTGTTTTTTTGGATCTCCCATATTTTTACCTTGTTAAGTTATTATGAATTAAAAGTTTATCTTTTCCTCTTTACACCTAAGGATGTTTTGCCTTTGTTCCTTCTGAAATTAGATTTTGTTCTCTGACCGCGGCAAGGCAGACCAAGATGGTGTCTAAATCCTCTGTAACATTTTATCATTTTGAGCCTTTTTATGTCATTTCCCTGAGTAAAATCAAGATCAGACTTTGTGATGTGAAGGTCAGCCCCTGTTTCATAATCTTTTCGCCTATTGAGCATCCATGAAGGGATGTTAAATTTAAGTGGGTTAGTCACTACACTCTGAATTTGTTTTATCTGGTCTTCAACCAATCTGCCTGCTTTCAGGTTCTTTGGCATATCTGCAACAACGCATATTGCATTTGCAAAAGTTTTCCCAACTCCTTTTATCTTAGTAAGCGCTACATTTACGTTCTGGCTCCCTATAAGGTCTGTATTCATAACCCTTACCAGATGTTTTATTTTATCTTTTTGTTCTGCCATGTGCATAACCTTTGAATAACCCTGAAATAACATATAGAATTAAATAATTTTCATTATTTAACCCTATTACGCTCATATTGAACTCGGGCTTTAGATATGGAAGAATCTGAGTGGGTTTATAAAGTTTGTGATTGTAATTTGATTTTTTCAGAATCAAACCATAGTACTTCTTCGGGCGAGAGATTTGAGGATTAAGAGAAATAATTTCAAACCAAAGATTATTCTTCTATCTCTGTTCTCCCTTTTTCTTCTTCTAGAAACAGCTTAAAGAACACAGTGGCCCTATATACGTCCCTGCTTGTCTGCCTGTTCCTTGTCACGATTTTTCTTGATATCTTGAGTTCAGAAGTTTTGAATGCCTTCTTCATCTTGTTGCCAAGGTTTCTTGCAAATCTCTGAGAGGATATGTATATATCAAATCCATCTTTGAGTGGAATAATAGTTGAAATAAATGCATCTGGATTCTTCCTGAGCTGATTATTGATAAAATTGATTAGTTCATCTGATGGGTTCCTTAACTGGATTATTGCCTCATAATATTTCTCATGCTTATTTATAGGATTATATACCAGCTTAGGTATCTTAAATAGTGCCATAAGGGATACTAATTGCTTTAAATATATAAAATATTCGCTGCACAAAGCTTACTTATGCAAGAAATTATTCCCTAAAAAAGTTTCTTTGACAATCTTTTACAAAATAGTTAAATTTATATTCTCCAAGATAAGATTCATTTGATATGACAAAAGATATGGCTAAAAATAAGAGAAGAAAGCCTGAACTAACATGGAAATTTGCCTGGTGGTTTATCTGGGAAGATAATAGCATATTGAGCTGGGTGGCAAATGCTGTAATTGCATTTATACTTATAAAATTCATTGTATATCCTGGATTAGGATTCATGCTTGATACATCACACCCTATTGTTGCTGTTGTATCAGGAAGTATGGAGCATAAGTTAACACAAACCTGCATAGAATATGATACAGATTCAAGAGGATATTCATATTGTGCTAAATCCAGTGAGGATTATTTTCTCTGCGGAAAATCATTTGATGAAAAAGAACGTATCCATTATGATACATACTGGAACATCTGCGAAGAATGGTACATCAAAAATACAGAGATATCAAAATCATATTTCCGCGATTTTAGATTCCATAACGGATTCAACACAGGGGATATTATGATTCTTGTAGGTAAAGAACCAGAAAATTTAAAAATAGGGGATGTAATAGTCTACCAAACCGCAAGACCAGACCCTATTATTCATAGGATTGTCAATATATTTGAGGAAGATGAAAAATATTACTTCCAGACAAAAGGCGACCACAACCCTGGGTCAAATGGTGATGAATACAGGATTACTGAAGAACAGATAATTGGAAAGGCTGTATTAAGAATTCCTTTGCTAGGATGGATAAAAATAGGATTTGTGAACATGTTAGGATTAGAAAAAATAATTGGGTGATATATGATGTTTTGTCCAAAATGTAAGAATCTACTGATGGTAAAGAAAGATGGCAGCAAGAAAATACTTGCATGCTCATGTGGATATAAATCTAAAATAGAAGAAAAGCCAGTGATAAAAGAGAAAATAAAAAGTGATGAAAAAGAGATTGAGATCATTGATGAAGAGCAATCACTAAATACTCTTCCTAAAACAGAAGCAGAGTGCCCAAAATGCCACCATAGGATTGCATATTTTTGGCTTAAGCAGACACGCGCAGCAGACGAACCTGAGACTAAGTTTCTGAAATGCGAGAAGTGCAAGCATACATGGCGAGATTACAGCTAAAAAAGATTTTCGCAGCAAATCTTTTTTCAAGCGGTGCTATACACCAGAGAAAAAAATGAGCAGTGGAAGATTAGTTCTGCGCGGGAAGATGATTCTAAATAAGGTGTTTGGAAAAATTAATTAAAGAAATTCCTATGCCTTATCAAGCAATTCATCAACTGTGCATTTTTTCTCTTCACCAGAACTAAGATTCCTCACCTTGAGTTTTCCTGATTTCAGTTCATCTTCTCCGATGATTAGAGCATTTTTTGCACCTATCGAATCAGCGTATGCAAGCTGCTTGCCAAGTTTTCTTCCCATGAGATCCATCTCAACCCTGAACGTTGTTCTCAGCTTTGCTGCAATCTTCGCTGCATCATCAACAACATCAATACTGACAGGAGCTATGAAATAATCGCATCCAGTATCAGGCTTTGGCAAAATACCTTTCTCCTGAAGAAGAAGGTTCAATGTCGCAAGCCCAATCCCAAATCCAATTGCAGGCGAAGGCTCGCCGCCAAATATCTTAATCATGTTATCATACCTGCCTCCTCCAGCAATAGACCGCAATTTGCCTCCCCTGTCAAAGATCTCAAATACAGTACCAGTATAATATGCAAGCCCCCTGACTGTGGTAAGGTCAAGTTCAACAAATTTTGAATCAACATTGTTCAGGATTAGGGCGAGTTCATTCAGACCTTCTGCAGCCAGATTGTTCTTTGGATCAATATGGCCTATATCTTCTGTTAGAATTATGTCAAAGACAGATTCTATCTGATCATCATCAACTCCGAGATCCCTAAGATTGCCTTCAATCTCACCTTTGGATAATTTAGAGAATTTGTCTATCTCTGAAAATACAGCTTCTATCTTCTCTTTCTGGATGAAATCCAGAAGCATACCATGGATAAGCTTACGATTGTTTAGCCTTACTACAAAATCCTTTTCAGTGAGACCAAGATCTGTAAGGCACTTGATAAGGAATGAGATAACTTCTGCATCTGCCTGAGGCTTGCTTGATCCGAAAAGCTCTGCGCTGAACTGGTAGAATTCTCTTAATCTTCCTGCCTGAGGCTGCTCATATCTCCACATCCTTGATAATGCAAACCATTTCACTGGCTTCTGGACGCATTTCTGCTTTTTAACGAACATCCTTGCCATTGATGCAGTAAGCTCAAACCTAAGACCAATCTCTTCCTTGCTCCGTTTTTCAAGAATAAATATCTGTTTTTTAATCTCCTCACCACTTTTGCATGTAAGAAGCTTCATTGACTCAAGAGCAGCAGGCTCAACTT
>JAYEPB010000036.1:0-17490 GCA_034723595.1 Nanobdellota archaeon | reverse complement strand
AAAGAAGAATCAATTGGTTTAAATCATTTCAGGCAGAGGCAGGAGCAAAGGCTTTTTTTGGGTTATTCTTTTATCATTTCAACAGAAACTATCCCAACACAGGATAGTTGACTTTGCCAATAAATAGAAACATTTAATAATTAGTGTGTTATTCTTTAATAGTGGGGTTAAGATTGGGAAGAGAAATGTATAAAAGTATAATTTTTTCAGTTCTAATAATTTTATTTTCTTATGGCGTATCTGCATCCTATTGTGAGTCAATTGGCGGCAGCACAAATTTTGAGTTTATACAGGATGCATCCTATAGCTTTCTTCCGGATAATAAAAACCCTTCAATAATCTTCATAGATACAAATATTTTCATATCAAACCCTGCAGGATGCACATATGGCAAACCCTGTCCTGAATATGATGACAGCCCTGAATATGTAAATTCCTGGATTGACTGGAACAATGATGAAATTTTTTCAAGTGATGAACAAGTACTAAGTGAATCCCTGACAGGTTATCAGGATATAAATTACTTAGGTACAATGAATACAGGTGGTATTGTTATGATACCAAAAAATTCTTCAAATGTCACTACTATGAGAGTCAATCTTGGTTGGGGCGAGGACATAAATGACCCTTGCACACAATACTGGGCATGGGGCAATGTTGTAGATATTCCTGTTGACATCAAAAGACCTGATTTGACCATTGAATCAAAAGACATAAAACTGGTGCCAAAAAATCCAGCATATCCTTATGGACTTAAGGACTCTGAACAGATTTTAACAGTCAAAAACCTGGGCAAGCACAAAGCAGAGAATATAGAAATAGAAGTATCAGAAATAACATTGACTAACTATGGCAACAAACTAACACTTAACCAGGAAACCAAGACAATACCTCTAATTGAACCTGGTGCAGAAGAGGATATTGTATTCACCTTCAACCTTGACCCTAGTATTATTGATTATATTGAAGTAAAAATCGACAAAGATGATAAGATAATAGAAGAAGATGAGAACAATAATTATGCAAAGACAAACAGGATAACAGGACATGTCACAGAAACCGCCCCTTCAGGAACAAATGACATTGTGAAAGCAATGGTCAAGGTTGAACAAAAGATTGACAATGAATGGCAGACAAAATGGATTACATTCACAGACAACAAAGGCAGATTCAACCTCTGGACAAATGTGGATCTATTTGAAGAATCTAAAGAGACAAGAGTGAATTGCACACTGGAATACTCTCCTACAAGCGACCGATTCAATATTGCTGCAACATTCTATAATGAGTCTGAATTTGGGGACAATAGAACCCCTAATGATGATGCCAATGTGCTGTCTGAATCAAATATTGTTGATGTAGTGTTTGGCAAGGACATAGACTACACAGCAATTGATTTGGATTTCTCTGAGGAAAAAGGAGGAAGTACCTACCAGGCATTTGTGAATGCATACCAGTATTTCATGAGAAGACCATCATATTATGAGCCTTTTTATCCAATGAATATTGAGATATTTGATGATGATTTTAATTCATCATATTTCTATCCACCTACTTATTCTATCCACTTACATAAGAATCATATGAAGCCAGACCAGGGACTGAGGTTTGTGGTTGCACATGAATACTCTCACGTAGTATCAACTCGGTGGGATATGCCTTATGGACCAGACAGGGCTCCTGCACAGGATGCACTTGATGAGAACTGGGCAAATTTTGGTTCATTCCTTGCAAGAAATGATCCAAGGACACATGGAGCTGCAGGGATGAATATTGATCTTAATAAGCAACAGGTAAATATAAGCTGGTGGTCCTTTTCAATGGCAGACATATGGTGGGAACTTGATAATAGCCCTATTGATTCAACAAACAAGATTTTTGAAACCCTTAGAACAAACCAGCCAAAAACATTAAAGGAATTTTATCTGGAATATGGTCTAAGATATCTCACTCTTGATGATGATTCTGTAAAGAATATGTTTATTCAGCATGGCTATAAAAACTCAACCAAATGGCCGCCAAATGGAACAGATCCCTATTTTTTTACAGAAACATTCTCTGATTATAAGGTCGACGCAGATAGTGATGGATTTGCAGAATACCTTAATATCAATGTTGGTCTGAACATAACCACCCCTGGTGAATATTATATATATGGATTTGTCGAGGACTTTGATAGTGACGAATTCTGCTTTGGAATGAACAAAGTTACATTGGATTCAGGCATTACCAATGCTAATCTCACATTTGATGGTGAATGCATCTATCAATACCATCTTGACGGCAACCTTGCCTTATCTAATATATATCTTGCTGATGAAAACAAGTCAATGATTGATTTCAGGAATGATATATACAACACATCATCTTATGACTACACAGAATTTGCCAGGCCAAAAATTTACAGGTCAAACCCATACAGTGATTTTGGAAGAGATACAAATCTTGACGGCTTTTATGATTATCTAAGCATAAATTTCTCTGTTTATGCAGATGAACCAGGAACATATTACATTTGGGGAAGCCTATATGATGGTGATAATTTTCTTGATGGGACAAAACAGTTTTTTGAGCTTGTTTCTGGAAACAACACTATAACACTCGATTTTGATGGAGATAGTATCAATGCTCATGGGATAAATGGGCCCTATGTTTTCAAAGGCATCACAATAAGGTCTACAGAAAACGAGCCATTATTCAACGAGCCAGCAACATATTATACGCAACCATATGATATTACAGATTTTAAAGAGCCAACAGCAGCGCTAACAGGAATAATATCTGAAAATGCAATTGACAGCAATAATGATTTGTTGTACGAACAACTACTATTCAATATCAGTGTTGATGTTGATTCACAAGGCTATTATAATATAAAAGGTCATCTTGCAGATTTAGAAGGATTTGGTATATCAGATGCCAACACTTATCAGGAACTTGATTCTGGACTGAATACTGTTCTTTTGGAATATCCCGGAAAAGTAATCAGAAGAAACAATAAGAATGGACCCTATAATCTAACAATAATACTCGAAGATGATGATTCTGTCCTTGACAAAGATACATACATCACTACTGGCTACAACCACCTCATGTTTGAGATTCCGCCTGAAGGGGACTTTGATATGGATATTACAGATCAGGGAGTAGACAGTGATGAAGACGAGTCCTATGATTTCCTAAGAATTGAAATGGATATCAGTTCAACAGTACCAGGTGATTATAGATTCCTTGCTTATCTGTATGATGAAAATAGAAACATAGTCTCATTTTCTGATTCATCTGCATATGTTGATTCAGTGACAAGCACAGTGGACATTGATTTCAATGGTCAGGATATTGCTAATGCAAGGCTTCTTGATACAAGTTATATAATGGATTTAATTATTTATGACAGTGATGAGAAAATTGCCGGAAAGATAGAACATGTATATAAGACAGGCAACTATGATTATACTGAATTTGAATCAGTCCTGATTGAAAGCATAACTGATATGGGAATCTACATGACAGAAGTTGATGTATATAATTATCTTGGTGTCTATGTGAACATTAGCAGTGATATAGATAGGGAGATTATTCTCCAAGGCAGCCTTTATCTTCCGAATGGAACCTGGATTTCTGATAGCCTGCTCCTTACAACACCATCATCAGGAGAATTTACCCAGACCTATGAGATTAATAGCGAGGATTATGTATATAATCTGACACCTGGCAATAATAGAATCCACATGCTCTTTAACGGATTCAACATATACAAGACAACCCAAAACGGTCCATATATGGTCACTCTAGAGATTATGGATGCCAATAATAATGGAGCAGTAATTGAAAGCAGAAACTATGAGACATATCCATATGATAAAGATGATTTTGAGCATCTCATAGAGATTACAGGCACTTATTCAGACAATGGAGTGGATCTGAATGGCGATGGTATTTATGATTATCTCACTATTGATGTTGGTGTTGATATGGTAACACAAGGTCATTGTTATGTAAAAGCCAGGCTTGTAGATTCGCTTGGGAAAGATATTGCCTGGGCAGATAATAAGTTGTGGCTCGCTCAGGGTCAACAGACAATACAATTGCATTTCAATGGTAGTGAAATATTAGAAAATGAAATGGATGGACCATATTATCTTAAGGATGTTTTAGTGTATCATACTGGTGATTCCAGCATGTTCAATTACATTAAAGATGATTATACAACCGGGGCATATAATTATACTATGTTCAACCTGACAACAGACATGGTTCCAAACCTGCCTCCAATTGCAGACCCAGGTGGATCGTATTCGGGCACTGTTGGAACTCCTGTTTCATTTGATGGTTCTGGTTCAATTGATCCTGAAGGCTCCCCATTAACATACTTCTGGGATTTTGGAGATGGAACAAATTCAACAGATGAAAGCTCTCTTCACACATATTTGTCTGATGGAATATACAATATAACTTTAATAGTCAATGATGGCTTATTATCATCTTCACCAGAAACCACAACAGTGTCAATAGGATTTCCTGTTGCAAATGGACACGGACCTTACAGTGGGCATGAAACTCAAGAGATCTTGTTTAATAGTTCTAATTCATTTGATCCTGATGGCTTGCCGCTGACATACTTCTGGGATTTTGGAGATGGAACAAATTCAACACAAGAAAACCCCCTCCATTCATATGATGAAAACGGGAAATATAAGGTAATGTTGAGTGTAAATGATGGCACTTATGATTCACTTCCATATAACACTGTAGCAAACATAGAAAAAAGCACTTATTTCAAAGAGATAAGAGATTATGGTCAGGATACAAACAGTGATGGCTTGTATGAGCTATTAAGTGTTGTTGCAAACATCACAACTGTAATTGAAAGGATGGTATTTCTCAATGTAAAACTCATTGATTCAAATGATGAACTTATGTCAGAAGGTAACGGATCTTATTATATGACTCTTGGCAACCACAATCTAGAGCTTAAATTTAATGGGACAGACAATATATATGACCATGGTATTAATGGCCCATACAAGATTGTCTACATTTTAAGAGATATCAATGAAACTCTGCTTGACAATAGAACACACATGACAAAGGATTATAATTATACTCAGTTCCAGCACGAAGATAACACTCCTGTAGCAATATCTGGCGGTCCTTATTATGGTATTGAAGGAGAGTCTCTAACACTTGATGGTTCTGCATCCTATGACCCTCAGGGAAGAACAAAACAATACTATTGGTATCCTGATAATGGAAACAGTGGTTCATGGAGCATAAGCTCACAAAAATATGTCAAATATGATACAGAAGGGATTTATGAACCATATCTGCAGATAAAGGCAGGAACATTCCCTGAAGTAGATTACTCAGACTATTCATTCACTATGGTATATGTAAATGATACTGACCCAAAGCCTGCTTATACTGTCAATCAACAAAATGGTGTAGTACCTATTACATTAGAATTTACAGAAGATAGCACTTCTTACGATGGAATAACACTTTGGGAATGGGATTTTGACAGTGATGGAACAATAGAAGTCTCTGGAACAGATGCAGATGCACAAAACCCATTTTTCACATTCAATGACCCTGGCAATTATACAGTGACCCTAACAGTATATGAGGATGATGGTGACATTGTCAGTGAAATAAAAGAGGATTATATACAATTGATTGGTGATCGTCCACCTATAACAATTCATGTACCTGCAGATTATTCGACAATCCAAGAAGCAATAGACTCGCCAACCACTATTGATGGTGATACAATACTAGTTAACAGCGGAACATACATTGAGAATGTCAATGTCACAAAAGAACTCATTTTAAAATGCAATGACTTAGATTATGGATGTATAGTAAAAGCTGCAGACCAATCAATAGAAGTATTAAATATCATGCACAATGGTGTCACTATTGAAGGTTTCAGTGTGCAAGACGGAAAAGGAGATGGTAATTCGGGTATTTTCGTTGACACTTTTGGAAACTGCAGTATCATTAGCAATGAGATAACCCATAATCAAGAAGGAATATATATGAAGTATTCAAGCAACAATCACGTTGCAAACAACATCATACATGACAACAGCAATAGAGGAGTATATGTTGAAGGGTCAATCAAGGTCTATTATACCAGTGAGAATTCTTCTTTTATCAATAATACTATAACTAATAATCGTTTAGGAATAAAAATCTTTAGGTCGCACTACAATTCATTGGTCTTTAACAATGTCAGCAATAATGTGGGTTCAGGAATATATTCATCAGGCATTGAAAATAATATTTCATATAATCTCCTTAATGGGAATATAGATTTGTTAAGGGATAATGAGGGGGCAGGACTCGAACTTGGAGGACCAAACAATACTGTCATTGGAAATACGGCGATAGGGAACGGTCACTATGGCATTGAACTAGTAAGCATCTATTATTTGATTGGCAGAACAAAAGATAATATCATCCATGATAACCTATTGAAAGAAAATGGGAAGTATGACTTTTATTTTGCACCATGGGATGCTTCATGCAGTCAAAACATACAAAATAATACTGGCTCAAGGGATCTTCCAATAGAATACCATAACCAAACTGTAAATATCTTAGATAAAGAATTTTCCTTATTATTCTTATGTGACGCTGACGGTTCTAATGTCACCAATGTCAATGTAACTGGCTCAGAGACCTTAAAAAACAACGGAATCCTTTCATACTTTACTGATAATTCAAAGCTTGCTAATGTCAATTCATCCAATAATTGGTATGGACTTTTATATAGGAAAGAAGGGCATAATAATATAGTTTCAGATAGTGTGTTCGATTTTAATCACATGGAAGGTGCTGTGGTGTTAGGTAATAATAATACTGTTGTTAACAGTGTATTCAGTTTCAATGGCCATTGGACAGGTACTTCTTGTTTTGAAGCAGGTCTTCATATTGAAGATAGTAATGAAGTGAATATTGTAAACAACACATTCATTGAAAACAATTGTTATGGCATTCACATAACTGGTGAAGATTCAACAATATCATCAAACATAGTGAGGGATAGTGGGTATGGAGTCTATATGGAAGAATGCTATGATTTTATTGTTTCAGATAATTTGTTGCATAATAACAGGAAGGGAATTCAAGCGGCCGGAGATAATAACCTTATCTCAAATAATTACATCAGCTCTTCAAACTTGACTGGAATTTATCTGCGAGAACAGTTGACCAATAAGTACCATTCAGAATATAATACGATTTTCAATAATACATTAGAGAATAATTCAGTAGGGATTTTTGTAAGGGGAGATTATAATGAGATATATAATAATAAGGTTAATTCATCATGGCAACATAGTATTTACTTAGAAGAAGGATATGTCACTTGTGATTATAACTACATATACAACAATATGTTCATTGGCGCCCCAGGATATGATGATTCTGAAAACAATTATTGGAATACATCAAAAATAAATGGTCCAAATATTATAGGCGGACCATATATCGGCGGTAATTACTGGACTGATTATACTGGAATTGATTTAGACAACGATTATCTCGGTGATACTCTAGTACCACATAACTCTTCTGACATTCTATTTGAAGGAGATTATCTCCCGCTTGTAATAAACTATGAAAAACCAGTATTCATACCTAAAGAAGACCAGCAGATGTATGAAGGAGAATTCCTTAATGTTTCAGTTAAGGTATTTAACCCAGAGAATCATCTGTTGGTACTATCGGCGACCAATCTTCCAGATTTTGCAGTTTTTGATTATCTTCCCGATGGCAGAGGTTGGTTGGAACTTCGTCCAGAATTAAATGATGCTGGTGAATATAATATTTCATTTAATGTAACTGATGGTGGCTTTTCAGGTAGCATGATGCTTAAACTTAGAATCCTCGAAGGGACAATTGAATGCTATTCAGATGATGATTGCGGCATTGATGGATTCTTTGAAGCCAGGTATTGCGATGGTCTTGAAGTATATCATAATATCGCAGATTATTCATGCATAAATCCAGGAACATTACAATCCTCTTGTTCTGCTGATATAAGCGAAACTTATATTGAAACCTGCAATGATATATGCTACCTTGGCAATTGCTATACTGAAACAGACATAGATGATGGAGATGGAATATTTTACACAGATGACAATTGCCCTGCAACATATAATCCAGACCAGAATGACTCAGACCCAATAATAAGCAACATAGTTTTTATACATGAGAATTATGGGCTTGAAGAGGATTGTATAGAACCAGATGTCTGCCTCTGGAGAGACGAGTCTTATCCTATATATAATACTCAGGATGGAGACATTGCCTGGGCATGTGGAATGTGCGGAGAAGAAACTACAGAATATTATAGTACAGTTGATTATGAATATTATGATATATGGCGAAAATTGAAAAATAATTGTTTTGATGGAGATTTGAGAAATATATCTGGGAGCAATACTTGTCTGCATGTTATCGGATCAGATACATACCTAGATTTCTACTGGATATCATGGGCATCAGGAAATACTGGCGGAGGATTCTCTTATAATCGTACTGATATAATTAAAGATGGATGGGGCGATGTCTGCGATAATTGTCCTGAAACATATAACCCTTATCAGATTGATACTGATTATGATGGTATAGGTGATGTCTGCGATGATGTTAATGGTTGCACAAGCAATGAAGAGTGTGATGATGGTCTGTTCTGCAATGGAGGGGAAATATGTAAAATAGGACAATGTATCTCAGGCACTCCAATTGATGTCAATGACAGCTTGTTCTGCACTGTTGATTCTTGCGATGAGGATAATGACCTTGTTTTACATGAACCTATTAATACAAATGATAACGTTGGTTGCACAATTGATAGTTGTGATGAAGTTAAAGATATGATTGTGCACGTTCCTGATAATTTGGTCTGTGACAACGGATTTTATTGTGATGGTATTGAGACTTGTGATGCAATACTTGATTGCCAGCCAGGCATAGTAATTGATTGTTTAGGCAATGACCTTTCTAAAATTGAAACCTGCACAAACAGTCCTGATGATAATGATTATACATTAGATTATTTTGATGGTTTTACAAGCAATTGTGATGAGATTAGTGATTCATGCACGACAGGAATTGTTGAATTAACTCATACCTGTAACATAAATGTTTGCAGTGCACAATGTGAAAATGATGTTGATTGTGATGATTCAGATCCAAAGACAGATGATACTTGTGTGGGCTGTGAATGCCAGAACATACAAGTAGTTGAATGCATTGGTGATGCAGATTGCGACGACAACCTATTCTGCAATGGTCAAGAAACTTGTAAATTAAGCGTATGTACTCAAGGAAATGCGCCTGCATGCACCGACGGCGTTGACTGTACTGATGACTTATGCAATGAAGAATTAGACATCTGTGAATACACTGAGAACAACACAAACTGTGACATATATGACTTTGTTGAGATTGCCACCTGTTCAAACAATCCTGATAATAATCCTTTTACGTGGGATTATGCTGAGTCATTTGATAGTGTGTGTTATGCACTAACAGGATGTACAGTAATAGATTATATGTTCCTTCATACATGTAATATGAATGAATGCAATGCGGATTGCGAAAATGATTCTGATTGCGATGATAATAATCCTCTTACAATAGATACTTGTCTTGACAATTGTGTCTGTTCACATTCTACAGAATGTATTGATGAGGATGAAGATGGTTATTGTGAACCTTTGGATTGCAATGATTCTGATTCAACTGTGCATCCAGGAGCACAAGAGATATGTGACGGAAAAGATAATGACTGCAATGGTATAGTGGATGATGTTGATAATGACATGGATGGAATAAATGATTGTACAATAGATACTTGTCTGGAAAGCCTCATACCAGAAATGTCAATAATGAACTTAAACCCAAATCATTATGCAGTAATTGATAATGACTTATTCTTCGAAACAAAAATTTGCGGAAAACAAAAGGATAACAATTGTGAGATAATAAATAGCAGATTTACCATAGAAGACACATTTGGTTGTACATGCGAACAGATACTTGAACTTAAACCAGGAAATGTTAAAGGAGAGCTTCTTTATGGGTGTTCTGAAGGTACAATGAAAATCTGGATAGAACAAAAAGGATGGAATAAATAATAATTAACGATTTGGTTTGATAATACCAGATGCAATAAAAATATTCAGAATAATTATATACAGAAAGTGCAATATAAAGAAGAAATTTTTGGAGTAGAAATTATGAAAAAGTTAATTTGTCATCAGAATTTAATTTTTCAAAAGCATCCGCTTTGGGTTTTAATTATTCAATATCACGTCATAGGTCTGGTTATGTAATCATGAATCAGAGCTCAAATATTTCTATTGTTGTTACCCACATGTTTCGAATATCTAATCTTGCATGATGAAATACATCTTCAGGAACTCGCTCTATTAAAGGTACCATCCTATATTCTGGGATAAGGTAATAATGTTTATAGTCTTTTTCTTTAGGAATTATTGGTAAGTGGGGTTAATCAAAGTCCTCTATTCAATTCAGAAAAAGCCTTAATACAATTTTCCACCAATAGGAACATCTTGTTCTGGTTCGATTAAGACACATTCTCCATTTTCGTCAGGAACTCCTAAAGTTAAAACTTCAGATATTGCAGATCCAATCTGCCTTGGTGGAAAATTTACTATGCACATAACTAATTTATTTTTCAGATTTTCTTTAGTATAATTCTTTACGAGTTGAGCGCAGGATTTCTTTATCCCTATTTCATTTCCTAAATCAATCTTTAGTTTGTAGGAAGGTTTTCTCGCTTCAGGATAATCTTCTACTTCTACAATCCTGCCAACTCTTATGTCTAATTTCTGAAAATCTTCAAATGCTGCCATAATAAATTAGTATTAATAGGAATTATATAAATGTTGCGGGCTTTTTCTGAACAATGAATCATTTGCAATTTTTTAAAAGCAAAGTTTTATTAATTAGTGTTTTTTCTTTATTGATATGAAACAACAAATTAATCCAAAAGACTCGGCTGAGATTATGGGAGCATACTCACATGGTTTGAAAGTTGATGTGGCTAATTCTGAGATGATTTTTGTTACAGGACAAATTGCCATGGATAAAGATGGAAAAGTAGTTGCGCCTGATGATATAGAGAAACAAACTGAATTTGTTTTTGAAAGTATTCAGAAAATATTAAATGAAGCTGGATCATCATTAGATGATGTTGTTAAAGCTGTCATCTATGTCATAAGAATGAGTGATTTCTCAAAAATATCTCCAATCAGAAACAAATATTTTGCTAATTCAAAACCTGTGAGCACTTTGGTGGAAATTAGTAAAACTGCCAAAGAGGGTTGTGATATTGAAATTGATGTAATTGCAATAAAGAAGAAATAAGTTTCAAGGACTAAAAAATAGAATAAAAAGTTTTATATAGAGGACTTTGATTAACCCCACTTTTGATGAATTAATCAAAGTAATCTATCAGAGTTTTGAACAATTTGATGGGTTATTCAAAACTCTCTATACCTTTTAATTTATAATCTGAAATTATGAAAAAAATAAAAAAAAAGAGTAAAGATGACCTAAGTGGTTTGTTCATACCTGCTGGACTTTTTATTGGTATGGGTATTGGTTTTATAACCAACCAATTAGTGGCGGGAATTTTTTTAGGACTTGGCTTAGGTTTTTTTTGTATGGCTCTAGCCAAAAAGAAGAAAATATAGGATATAATTCCCTTGAAAACAACTCTGAAATTTACCTCAGGATGTTGCGCTAGATTTTAGTTTCCAAGAGAATATAACAAGGATTAGTTCCAGTTTTTTGGGGCAAGATAAAAGTAAGAGATCCTGAGAACAAAAAAAGCATGAGAACTTATTATGAATCAGACAAATATTCAAGCAGTAGTATTTGATTTGTACAAAACTCTGATTTATCTAGCTGATGAAACAGAACCTTATATCAGATTATTCAAAGATATTGGTTTGCAAACTTCAGGCAAACTTAAACAAGAGTGTAAAATTGCTTTAACTGAAAATTTTGATAATCTTGCAGATCTTGTTAAAAAAATAAAGCTAGATATGCAGGTTAATCTTAAACCATATCAACAGGAATTAGAAAAAGAAATATCCTCAGCAAAATTATATGCAGAAACCAGAGAAGTCTTAGAGGAATTAAGAAAGAAAAAAATTAAATTAGGATTGATTTCTAATTTGGCATCACCATATAAAAGACCATTTTTTGAATTTGGGCTAAATAAATATTTTGATGAAGTATTATTTTCTTGCGATGTTGGTTTAAGAAAACATGATCCAAGAATTTATCAAAAGATTATAAGGAATCTTAATATTAATCCTGCCCATGTCCTAATGACAGGAGATAATGTCTATGCTGATGTCAAGGGACCAAAATCAATAGGCATGAATGCAGTTCATCTTGATAGAAAAAATGATTCTTTAGATAGTATCTCTACATTAAGAGGGGTTTTCCAATATTTAGATTAATTAAAATATAATTAAACTATATATCATTTATGCCAAATCAAAACTTTTATAATCTTTAACTAAAATAAAATCATTATGGCACACATCAATATTGAAATAAAAGCTAAATCAGATAATCAGAATGAGATTAGAGATATCTTAAAATCAAAAAATGCTGAGTTTAAAGGGGTTGATCATCAGATTGATACTTATTTTAAAGTAAATCTTGGCAGATTGAAATTAAGAGAAGGAACAATTGAAAATTTTCTTATCCATTATCAAAGGGAAAATAAAGAAGGACCAAAACAATCAGATATTATTTTGTTTAAGTCTGATCCTAAATCTTCTTTAAAAGAAATTTTAACAAAAGCATTAGGAGTTCTAGTTGTAGTTGATAAAAAAAGAGAAATATATTTTATCGATAATGTAAAATTTCATATTGATATAGTCGAAGATTTGGGTACATTTGTTGAGATTGAAGCTATTGATTATGACGGAAATATAGGGGAAGATAAGTTGCTGGAACAATGTCAATCTTTCCTTGATTTGTTTAAGATCTCTCAGGAAGATATGATTTCAGTTTCTTATAGTGATCTGTTATTGCAGAAGAAGGCTGTTTAGGAAGAAATTGAGTAAAATTTAGAATTTGTCTTTGAGATGTTCGATTGTTTTTTCAAATGTTTCATAATCTGGATTGATTTCCCAATTCCACTCATTAACTCTAATCCCTGAAGCAATTACTTGTCTTAAATACTGTGAGGGGATTGGAAATTCACTTTTTATTACATATCTTTTTCTGCCTTGTGTTTCGATGAACATATAGGAAGATTTTTGCGTTTCAGAAATGTATTTTAATCTGCCAAAATCATGAATTTCTTCTGGTTGAAACATTCTGTTCAATAAAACCATAATATCTATAGAAATTGGGACAATATGTAAATGGCTATGATCCAGAGAACAACCACCTTTATGATAACCTAACCTTGGCCCATGTTCAAATACAATCACATCTGAACAATAATTTTCTGAAATTACTTTTTTTGTCTTATCCAGAACTGCTTCAAGTTCAGGTATATGCCCCTCTGGAATATTTCCAATTCCAACATAATGTTCTTTAGAACATAATAAAACATATCCCTCTATTCCCATTTGACCAATAGAGGGAACTACAAAGAAATTATCTGATTCATATAAAATATTTTTCTTTAATTGATATTCATTTCCTAATCTACAACAAAAACCCATATTATTAGTTATAATGCAGCATATATTAAAAATTTTGCCTCTTAATTCTTGTTCTTAATGTATAACATTCATTCTTTTAGATGCTTGTCAAAGAACTTCATTACCCTTCCCTTATATTCAGCAGGATTCAATGCATAATTCCAGCCATGGCGCGCTCCCTCAATGAGTATGATGATAAGAATGCAAGACTTTAATATATTTGGAGGAACCTGCATAGATTGATAATTTATATAATGATTTTATAAAGATTTGGTTTAATATTCCAATAAACCAAAAACATATAAACAATCAAAATATCAATAAATTGGGGTGATTATGATTACAAATAATATAGGAAGGCTTGAGCTTCTGATTGGGAATATGAGCTCGGGGAAATCCACTTTCATGAATGATATTCTTCTAAGGAATGTAATTATGGGCAAAAAAGTGCAACTTTTCCAACCAGTTCCATCGATAAGAGATATAGATGATCCAAATCTGATTGCCAGAGGAGGCTATAGCATAATCAGAGAATCTATTGCAGATACAGATGAAATATATAAGAAAGTCAAGCAAGAGAGCGAAGTGATAGGGTTTGATGAATTGCAATTCTATAATGAGAAAATAATCAATACAATAAAGTATCTTATAAATGAAGGAAAAGAAGTGCTGGCATGCAGTCTTGAATTAGATTTCAGAGGTAATTCTCTGATATTTGGAGAGGGTCCTGAGGGAATCTATGATTTGCTGCCAATTGCTGATAAGGTACAATTATTCAATTCTATATGCACGCATAGTGATAATGGTTCAGGCAAGGTATGCGGCAATACTGAAGCAAGATGGGTGCAGAAATATTATGGTGATGATGTTGCTCCATATGAGACTCCTTTGATAGAATTAGGCGATATAAGGCCTGGCAGAGGCGTGTGGTATGCTCCACGATGCAGGAAGCATTTCAAGTTTTATGATAACAGAGAAGGGAAATGAAACAAGAGATGCAGAATCTTCTTGATATTATCTTAAGACCTACAACTTCAAAAAAGAAGAGAAAAAGGTTTGCCAAAGAATTTTATGATCTATCAGATTATCCTTCTATACTTCTGGATGTGTGTTTTGATTTTGTATTGAAGGAAAAGATGGATTCATCAAATTCCCTGGAACTTTTTGAAAAAGTGCACTCTTACTTTATCGCAGATTTGCCAGGATTTACACGGGAACTGGAGATGTCTATTTTAATACAGGTTAATCGTGAACTAATTGATTTTTATAGTGATTCTGGCGCAGAAGGAGAAAAAGATCTTGCTGCAAGGATACGCAAGCTTAATGATGATGGCAAATTAGTATTCGAATTCCATGAAAAAGATTCTATTGGTGTCTTTGAAAAACATACACAATATTTCACTGATAAGAAAAGATTTGATTATGACAGGGAAAGATATGATTTCAGGTCAATACTCGAATCTTCTGATTATCTGATACTTTATCATGGAACAAGCAGTGTATTTGATGAACTTATTGAAAAACAAGGCATTTGCCCGCCATCAATGACTGGCTATGATATAATATCCAAATATGAGCAATATTTAGATAAGAATATGGAAGGAGAAAAATTTGAAAGATTAAGGCAATCAATTGAAAATAATCGTATGGATTCTGTATATTTCTCAATTGGAAGAGGAAATATTAAAGAAGGACAAACTATGTTCACGAATGGTGATGTCAAAAGTTATATGGAAAGGGCAGTAGAGATGTGGGGTGGAGATGAAAGATTGTACAGATGTATTGTTAAGACAAAACACCTTCTTCCAGATGAAGATGCAAAAGAAGCAAAAAATTTCTTAGAATCCATGTATATTATGGGCTCAGCAAAGATTAAGGGCAATCAAACATCTCATATATTTAGGGTTAAAGATGATATAGTTCCTGTTTTTGTTAACAGATCTCCAAGTGCATCAAGGCTTCAGGAATTGATGAATTATCCTGTGTGCCTCCATAAGGAATACTTTAGGCAAAATCCTATTAAAAGTATAGAGAGTTTTGAATAACCCATCAAATTGTTCAAAACTCTTATAGATTACTTTGATTAATTCATCAAAAGTGGGGTTAATCAAAGTCCTCTATAATGATAATCTTGTAAAATATCAATCCAAACCTTTAAATATCCCATCATGTTTCTTTTATCAAGATTAGAGATTATATTAGTTAGTAATGTAGGGTGAAATAGAAAATGGTTAAAAGAATAGGATCGCTTAGACATAAAACAAGACACAAGTTCAAGAAGAACATAAGACAGAAAGGCAAATTAAGCTTAAGCAGGTACTTTCAGGTTTTTAATGAAGGAGATAAAGTATGCTTGACAGTCGAACCTTCAGTTCAGAACGGCATATACTGCCCAAGATTTGTAGGGAAATCTGGATTGGTTATGAAAAAGAATGGCACATGCTATGAAGTTGCTATCAAAGATCATAATAAAGCAAAGACTTTGATTGTTCATCCTGTTCATCTCAAGAGGTTATAAATATGACAAAGCCAGAAATAACTGAAGAAGTTCCAATCACTATGAGTGAACTTGCTGAAGAGATATCAAACATCAAGAAAAGGGATAAAGAACTGAATTACAGAGCAGCAAAGACTGAAGATTATCTTCATCAGATAGGTCTAGACAGCAAAAAAGCAAAGGAACTTTATGATAAAATCAAGAAACTTAATGTTCCAAGGCTTAAAGATGCTCATCTGATAAAGATAGTTGACCTTATGCCAGACAATGCAGAGGATGTAAAGACACTATTATCAGGCTACACATTGACAGTCACGCAGGATAATATGAAAAAGATTGCTGCAGTTGTAAAAGAATTAAAAGGATAAGAATGGAAAAACCTGAATCAAAAGAAGAATATGCAATTGTATTGGATTTTTTGCCTAATGGGTATCCAACTGACACCAGGCCAATGCACATGAAGACACCAATAGTGCAAGCTTTCGGCAAGGAGCATTTTACTTTGCTTGAGCTTGTCCCTAAGAAAGATGTAGTTTTGCAGCCTAACCAAGAAGTTTATATTGGAGAAGGCAAAAGGGAACAGATACATCACATAATGGGCAGACTCCCTATGAATAAATTAAGCTCTACTGCAAAGAGTGAACTTCCATTTGCGATAACAGATGCTGTGAAGAAAAATGAAAAGCACTTTGTTGAGTTTTTCAATATTGCACAGGCTCTTACAACAAGGATGCATCAGCTTGAACTGCTGCCAGGTCTTGGTAAAAAGCATATGTGGCAGATAATAGAGGAAAGGAGAAACAAGCCTTTTGAAAGCTTTGAGAATCTTAAGGCAAGGGTAAGGCTAATGCCAGACCCTGAGCAGGCTATATCAAAGAGAATCCTGAATGAACTAAGCGGCCAGGAAAAGCATCGGCTGTTTGTTGATAGATAGGATTATTCTCATTAATTTATCGCTAAACTTTCACAGTTTATTTAAATACTCCCTCTTTTTTTAACTTATTATGATTTCGTCAAATAATCTCATTTCTAAATACCCCTACTTTATGCTGGAAAAAAGTAAAAGAAAGAAGAAAAGGATGAACTTTTGCCATGCCATCCAAAAGAAAGTGCTTAGTCATATTGTTGTAACTTCTGTTTACAAGACACCTAAAATCAGTATAGGTTATGATTTTAAGGTCTATATTCCTAAAGATATTGCTGAAAATTTTAAGTCAAAATATGATTTAGCATTAGAGCTGATTAAAGATGCATATAGACGTGGATTAATCAAAA
>JAYEPB010000035.1:0-4698 GCA_034723595.1 Nanobdellota archaeon | reverse complement strand
CTGCGGGAAGATATAAGATGGAGATATGGCGCTCCACCGGTTGGCAATGCTAACTTTGCATGGGTCCAGCATATGGTCCATCACTTGACCTCAAATGGAATGGCAGGATTTGTATTGGCAAACGGCTCAATGTCTTCCAATACAAGCAATGAAGGTGAGATTCGCAAGAATCTAATTGAAGCTGACTTGGTTGACTGCATGATTGCCTTGCCTTCGCAATTATTTTACAACACCATGATACCTGCTTGCTTATGGTTTTTAAGGCGAGGCAAGACTGTTAGAAAAGGAGAAGTTCTTTTTATAGATGCCAGAAAGATGGGACATCTGATCACAAGACGCAATAGGGCATTGAGCAATGAAGAGATTGAGCAAATTGCTTCCACTTACCATGCATGGAAAGAAGGAAAAGAATATGAGGATGTCCTAGGGTTTTGTAAGAGTGTTGGACTTGAGGAGATTCGGAAGCATGGACACATATTGACACCTGGCAGGTATGTTGGGATTGAAGAAGAGGAAGACGACGGAGAAGCATTTGAAGACAAGATGAAGAGGCTGACTTCTGAATTGGCAGAGCAGATGGAAGAAGGGAAGATATTGGATGAAGAGATAAGGAAGAATTTAGAGGGGATTGGGTTTAATGTGTGAAGATAGATATATTAATCAGAGGTGATTGCAAATGAAAAATGAAGATAAAAATCTTGAAGATGCTGATATTATTCTTAATTTAGACGAGATAGAGATAAGCAATATTGATTCATCCAGTAGCTCAAGCTGCGGTGGAAGAGCATATTTCAATATCAATTGCCAGACTAAGCACGGCTATTGCGAAGATCCTGATTTTACAGGCAAGATTAAAATCTTAGAAGCAAAAAAAGGCAAGGAGAAAGGAGTTTATCTTTTAAAAGTAAACTTTGAGAGATATGATGATGATTGAGGAAAAATAATGAAAAAAAACAAAGCAGATGTTGTTTTTGATGAAATTTTTGGATTATTGACAGATAATGATGTCAATAAAGAAAATGCTGAAAAGATAACAAAAGATTTTATTCAATATTTAAGAGATGAAAAAAATCTGAATCCAGCAGACATAGATGATTATTTTGAAGGATTGCTATCCAAAAATTCAATAGATGAAGAAGATACATTTGAAATAATGGAAATATTCTCAATGATGAGCGATATGTGCATCAATAGCTGCAACAAGTGTTTTTCTGACCTTGACGGTGACGGGACTTTGATTTCTTTATCAAACAAAGGGATGGATGAAAATGAAGAAACAGATGAACCAATGGATGAACAAATTGAGATATATGCATTATTGAATAAAGCAAGACATGTCAAAAATGTTGAAGAGAATGATAAAAAAGCAATTGAAATATGCGACCAGATACTGCAAATGGATCAAGATAATCTTGATGCTCTGCTTATTAAAGCAGGGTCATTAAATCTTCTTCAGAAGAATAAGGAATCATTAAAGCTAATTAATTATATAAAAGATAAATGGCCTGAACATTGGGAAGCATATTATCTTCTTGGTCTGCATTTATTTAACAAAAATGAAAGAAAAGCATTGCAGGCATTGAAAAAATCATTGCAGCTTGATGAGAATTTTAATAATCTGGTTACGGCTGCGCAATTAGCTTATTTTATGGACAAAAGCAATTATCAAGAATATTTGGACAAAGCAGAAAAGCTTGATTCTGAAAGATTCAAGAATTTCATGGAAAAATATTGGAGCTATGATTTGAATTAAGGATAAATAGAAACTCAAAAATGGCAAAAATAAATTTCATAAGTTTAATGGAGGTATAGAAACATGGTGAACATTCCAAATGAAGAAATAGAAACAATATTTGAACATAGTTATGATGCATTTAAAACTATGTTCTCCCTTGGCTTTAGGGATAAAGAAGCGCTGGCTGATTTTCTGAAGTTTGTTATTTCAACTTTAGAGTCAAAAGAGAACATTTGCCCAAAATTGTTTTCTAATGAAAGCCATGGAAAGCCAAGATTTAACAATTTAAATATGTCAGAGCAGACGCTTATGGCAACAATATTTGCAGAAGAGAAAGAAACAGCGAAACAGTTGATGTTATTTATCAATAATTTGAAGGATTTGAGAGACAATTCAGATGATGGGATAATTTTGGGATTAATAGAAGATGGGAGAATGATTCTGCAAAGATTGGGGATTTAAATGAAAAATAATGATAAGGTAATAACATCATTGAATGAGTTTACAAAAGGGCAGATTATTCATATGCTTGAGAGATTTATCAGGGAAGACAAAGCAATTAGAAAGGAAGCTATCAAATTTATTGATAAGAATTTGGACCAATTCAAAAAGATTAATAAAAAAGAATTAAGTTTAGCTAAATATGATGAATTATGGGAAGAAGCAGACGAAATAATATCTAAATTTAATCTATATGGCGGGGGTCCTGAAGATGAAGAAGAAATTGTATATGATAATCTTCGAGAAATAACAGAACTTTTTAATCAGGATAACTTAGATGAATATACAAAAAAGAAATTTATCGAAAAATGCATTAGATATTATTTTTTAGGCAACTCTGGTTTTGATGATATTTTGATTGAAAGTATTTTTAGTATCTGCTGCAAGAAAGGGGATTGGCTTTTTGTTATTCAAAAGTTAAAAGAAGACTCCAAGGATCACAGCCAGGATTATACTCATGATCTTATAATGAGAATATACAGGCATGAGCTTCATGACTATGAAAATTACTTAAAAGAGCGGATGAGTGACTTAAAATATGGCATGGATTATTATGATTTAGTAACATACTTTGATGAAAGAGGAGATAAAGGAAAAGCGATTGAGGCTGCAGAAGAAGGATTGGCAAAAGGGGAAGGCAGGATAAGCGACTTAATAGAATTCATGTTAGACTATTATAAAAAGCAAAATGATTATCAAAATACTTTGAAATTTATGATTTGTAAATATCAAGATTCTCCTTGTCTGGGAAAATATAAAGGAATTAAGAAGTTTTGTAAAAAGAGAGATTGGGGAGGGATTTCTAAAAAACTATACCAGTTTGTAATAAGCAGGTCTTATGCAAATATAAAAGCAGACATTGATTACCATAATAAAGATTATCAGTTAGTGTTGAATTATGTGCAAGATTCTTATGGGGCGTTTGATGATTGGGCAGAAAGACTGGAGCCTCATTTTCCAAAGGAAATTCTTAAAAGATATATGCAAATAATACATAATCATGTTGAAACAAAGAAAGTTAGGAATTATTGTGAAGCTGCACATTATTGCAGAGGAGTTAAAAGAATATTTTGCAAAATTATGAATAATAAAGAAGAATGGGATTTATTCATAGCCTCCTTGAGAGAGAAATATCCAAACCTTCCTGCTTTGCAGAGAGAATTGAGGAGGTTATGAGGTAGTAAAAATAAATTTCAAATGAGGTTTAGAATCTTAACAGAATATATATAATGAAAAGGATTGATTTGTGAGGTTAAAAAATGGCCTATTGCAGAATTTGCGGAAAGGAATCAGGGGATGAAAGAGTTTGTAAGGATTGTAATTATTTGCTAAAAAATGGAGCAAGCGAAGAGACAATAAAAACAATGCTAAGCGATGACAAGACTAAAAAAGTCTGGGAAGAGAATAAAGCAATCTCCGAAGAGCTCGCAGAGGCATATTATGATTCTGTTATTGAGAATTACAAAGGAATCAAAGACGACTCAAAAGAAAACTTCGGCTACAACACATTTGCTGATGGAATCAGATTAGGCTTGGATATTGTAATGCCTATGCTGGACGAAGATATGCAGATGAAGGTGAAGGAGAAGATTGAGGGGATGGTTCGGATTAGGGGGAAGTAGGCTGAGATAAGATGGAAATCAATAAAATGATTAAAGTTGAAAGATCCATAATCCCAATTTTAACCGTGTCGGATTCGATACGGTTAGATCAAATGCTGGTGAGCAAGAGAATTAAAAGGCTGGAGAAAAAATGAATTTCAAAGAAAAGAAAGATCCCGTAAAGGAACTTATATTTGGATTAGATTTGAAGTTTACTTCTGAAGACAAAGAACAGATTGAGAGACTGATTGAAAGTTATTTTAGAAAAAGGACAAATATCGTAAATTCTAATGTTGAGAATTTAGCAGGGGGATTATTGTGGGTTTATTCAAGGATTAATTTTTTATTCCAGGATGATGAGTCGTGGTCCCAGCAAAACATTGCAGGAATATTGAATATTAAGCCTAAGACAATCAGCAACACAGCAAGCAGGATGATGGATTCATTAAGAATTGATTATTTTGATAAAAGATTTGCAAGAAAAGAAGTATCTGAAGAGGATCCAAGAAATAATTTTGTTATGACAAAAGAAGGATTAATCTTGCATAAAAATGACATTAAAGAATTAATTGTAAATCGGATGTTAAAAGAGGAACCTGCTGTAAAACTCTTTGATGAAGATGACATTGAAGATATTTCATACGAAAATAAGAGTATTCAAAAGGAAAACGAGGATTGGGAAAATAAAAATAGGAAACTTAGTGAATTTTTCAAATGAAGCAGAGCATAGCTGAGGGTGTTAGAAAACAAATGGAAGGTCATGGAAATCCTAAAATCCTACTTACCCAGCCCTAAAGGACTGGGCTTGCGCAGGATTTTCGAGACGGATTTCTAAGACACAAAAAAAGCACAAAACACAAA
>JAYEPB010000034.1:0-4789 GCA_034723595.1 Nanobdellota archaeon | reverse complement strand
ATTGTTTTTTTCATTGTAGTTACAATGTAACTACAACTACTAAATAAAGATTTCGGTACTGGAGTATATATATTAAGAAATTAGTGGCACAAAGCTAAACGCTTACGGTTTTCTAAATACAAAAGTTTTTATATATCTAATTTTAAATAACCAATTGATGAAGCATACTTTACACATAACATTAATAATCGCTGCAATATTTTTTATATCTCAGGTAGTGGGCCTTGTTACTGTAAATCAATATCTTAGTGTGGATATAATCGATGGAAAGGCTAGAGTGGATTATCCTGAAACTTTACTTGGAAAGCCACCAGAGGTTGAGGAGAAAACCTTTAGTTTTATTTATATTATGCTTACAATCCTTGTAGGGACTGCTTTCATATTTGTGCTTATACATTTTAAACTAGGAAAATTATGGAAATACTGGTTTCTTTTTGCAGTTGTAATGACTCTTGCTATCTCATTCGGAGTTTATATAAATCCTTTTATAGCATTTGTCCTGGCTCTTATTTTAGGGTTAATCAAGGTATTCAAGCCAAATATATTTGTGCATAATTTTACAGAGGTCTTCATATATACGGGTATAACAATTGCAATATTACCACTTATTAATCTTTTTTCAGCTTTCATGCTGCTGCTGTTGATATCAGTATATGATGCAATTGCTGTATGGAAGTCAAAGCATATGATCAAGCTTGCTGAATTCCAGACAGAATCTAAAGTGTTTGCTGGTCTCTTAATCCCATATAAAGATAAGAGAGAAGGAGAAATAAAAGTTGCAAAGGTAAAAACTGCAAAGGTTGCACAAGCCAAAAAAGTGGCTAATCTTGTTCCTGTTGCTAAAAGCAAGGATTCTGAAACAAAGACGAAAATTAAAGGAAAAGCAAAGAATGCGATACTTGGTGGAGGAGACATAGCATTCCCACTAATTTTCTCAGCAGTTGTCATGCAACACCTAATAGAATTTGAGGGATACTCAAAGCTTGCTGCTCTAAACAGCACATTTATTATTGCAATAACAACCACAATTGCCCTTGCAGCGCTGCTTTTCTTTAGCAAGGAAAACAGGTTCTATCCTGCGATGCCTTTTATCTCAGCTGGATGCATATTAGGGTATGTTATTGTTCTGCTTTTATGATAAAAAATCCATTATGGTTCATTTTGACGCATTTATTTTAGTTCAAGAAAGTGGTTTCTATCTCTCTTTATGTCATAAAGGCTTGCAACCTGTTTTAATTCTTCTAAAGAATCATATTTATAGGCATCCTGAGGGATTAACCCATTAGTTATGCATCTTTGTATTACATCTTTTGTGTAATATGCAATCCGGAGAATTGATGAATTCTTTTTCCATGCTGGATTTCTGCGTTCTTCAATATAGGGGTGTGTGTTTGTGGTTATGATTTCTTGGGGTTTTATTGATGATATCTTTTTTTGTATCTGCCTATTATTGGTTCCTGCAAGGACAGGATGAGTAAAATAGATTAAAATATCTTTTGGAGTACCATATTCAGGTGTGTTCTTAAGAGCGATGCATGTATTTTTCAATGTGCCCCCAGTATCCACGATATCATCTGCTATAATTATTGTTTTATTTTCTAGCCCGCTGAAGTTGTCGCTGAACTCGTCAAGTTCTACAGTGACATCATCAGGGTTGTTAGGCGATTCTCTTATTTTTAGGCAGTTGCAGTAGCTTGATTCAGGAAGAAAGCAGTAACTTTGAAGATTAGAGATATTGAATTTTGCTCCTGCATCAGGCGAGATGAATACAATATCTTTTCCAGTGATATCTAGACCATAATCTTTCACAAGGCTTGAATTGAATCTTAGATAATGGGCAAGTAAAGGATTGGGATTAAGATTATATATGATTCTCCTGCCTATCTGATCTTCTCTCTCTATTATTTTATCTGGAGTTATCCCTTCTCTTTTGCTGTATTCTGCTAATTTATCTTTGCCATAGATCCGACCATAAATATTATAGATTCTTTTGGTATGCATATGATGAGTCAAGACTTTTTTGATCCCCCACAAATGAAAATTCTTTGCAAGCGCTTTTGCGCTGAATGGTCTTCCTTTAAATTTTTTATCTTCTTTTGGACCTCTATCTTGCCTTGAATAAGGAAGCTCTGGAGCGATAAGAACAATGTCTTTTGCCCCATTTTCCATTGCTGCATCACTAACAAGCCAGATGCGCGAAATCATCTCTTGTGTATTGACTTTATGATCAGGAGTCGCAAATAAATATACAGTCTTATCTTTTATAGGAACAAGAAATTTTGGGCAGAACTCTCCACCAGAGAACTCTTCTAGATGAATTACATGATCAATATCTTCATATTGTCCGCATAGTTCAGAAACAACATGCCCAAATTCATCAAATTCTTTTATTGAACAGAATACTTTATCTTCAAGATAATCGTTTGCCAAATATATCACCTCTATAAATTAAATTTATTATAGTTTTTATATTAAATTTCTAAGTTTTAGATTATTGATTGTTTTTATAAATCTTTGCATCTGCAAAACCATTTAATAAAGCGAAAAACTTAAAAGAGAGACCTATATTAGCCTCTTTGGGAGAGCTAGACCGGGAGGCCAGTCCCCTCTTGTGACTGTAAGTGGGCTATATGACAGGGTTGAAGCTTTGTGAGAGGTATGAGAAATATTATTCAGTCTTGAGCTGTACTATGACACTTTGTCCTTATTGACTGGTGTTTCTGGGAATCATGTCAGGCGGGGAACCGAGCAGCATTAACCTTTGACGCTGGTGCTTTGAGGGTAGCAGAGTTGAGGAAAGCTTAAGGTAGCTATTTAATGTTTTTTGTGCCCATCATGAGGTGTGCTCTCCTACTTTTTTGTTAGTGCAGTAAAACCGTTGGAGAACTGAGATTGATTCTCTTGGATATGTCAAACACTACACTCTAAACAATTTATCTGCAAATATTTTATTTCTCTTCATAATCTGGGAGTCCTAAGGGTCTCTCAAAACTTCCTTTTTCAGGTTCAGCGATCCATCTTTTTATCTTCCAGAAGTCCTTGATTATTTCTACGAATTTATATGATTCCCAATATGCATTCTTCCTGTGCTGTTCAAACTCTTGCCAATATATGCGCTTAGGGAAGACTGTAGCCATGTGCTTAAGAAGCCAGTGTTTACTCCATTCGCCTCCATAATCATATTCCATCCTTATGACCATATTTATATCGCAATCGCATTTGTTTGATTTGATCTTCTTGCCCTGGTGGATAATTTCAACATCCTTGATGGCAAGAATATTGAAATCTATATCTATCAGATATCTGATGTAAGCATTGATATTCTTTTTCAGCCGCCACTGTATTCTGAAATCTTTCGACCCATTTGCATGCTCAACTTTCCTGAACAATGTTTCTTCAATCTTAGTATTAGATTCAGCCTGCCATCCTGAGTCACCAAGCCAATCATGCATGGTGTTATATAATCCCTGAAGCAGAAAGACATCATTATTCTTTACTCTTAATTGAGTAACCTTGATAAATTTTTTATCAGTATAAACAGCTTTGATGAGTTCCCATGCCATGATTTGATAATTTGTTAAGATGATATTTAAACCTTTCGTATAAAAATCCACGCTGATGCCAGGATAATGCATAGGTAATGGATGCAGCAGGATATTTTTATTGATGTGTGGGTGGAATGGATTTTTATGATGAGTGCAATGGGTGCTATATGCAAAAGTTTCTTATGGAAAATGTTTAGATGTTTAAAGCAAAATTATTTATATTATAGTTGTTCTGGTTGATGGATATGATACGAAAACCAATAGTTGCAGGTCAGTTCTACCCAGCAAGCAAGGAAGACCTAAATAAGCAGATAAAGGATTCTTTTCTTCATGGGGTGGGTCCAGGCAAGATTCCAGGCGATAAGAGAAAAGGCAGAATAAAAGCAATAATCGCTCCGCATGCAGGATATATGTTTTCAGGTCCTGCTGCTGCATGGGCATATAAGGAGATTGCAGAGTCTGAGCTTGCGGATTTGTATATTGTTGTGAGTCCTAATCATACTGGGTTTGGGAAGAGCAGTATCTGCGCAGAGGATTATGAGACTCCGCTTGGTGTTGTCAAGACAGATAAGGAGATGTGCAAACGGATTGCAGAGGAGACACAGCTTGTAGAGGATAGTGTTTCACATATGAATGAACATTCTGTTGAAGTGCAGATTCCTTTTCTTCAGTTTGCATGCAGGGACAGGATAGATTTGTTGAGGATTGTGCCGATTGTGCTTTCTGGAGATATTGATTGCGCAAAGCTTGGAAAAGATTTGAAAAAAGCAATTGAGAAGAGTGGAAAGAACGTGGTGATAATTGTATCAAGCGATATGACTCATTTTGGCTGGAATTACGGCTACATGCCTTTTGAGGAGGATATAAAAAAGAATCTTTATAAGATGGATAGGGAGACAATCAAGTTTATTGAAAAATCAGATTCACAAGGGTTTGAAAAGCGCCTTGATGAGATTAAAGGCACTGTGTGCGGCAGAATTCCAATTGTTATGCTGCTTAATACAGTGAAAGCTGATAAGATAGAGCTTCTTAAGTATTATACATCAGCTGATATAATAGGGGATTATACTAATGCAGTGGGTTATGCTGCTTTGGTTTTTAAATGATTCTGAATAATCAGTATCTCCGAATGTGATTGATTTCTAGATAATAGTGTCAAAAACCGAAAGTTATTTATATTAGGTATATACATAGTATATACAAATGGTAAAAACTAAGTTAGTAATAGAAAAATTTGATTCTTA
>JAYEPB010000033.1:0-4793 GCA_034723595.1 Nanobdellota archaeon | reverse complement strand
ATTTTATACCACCAGTCTGTGACTGGTGTAATCAAGTGGTATTAAATATGCTCAATAGGGAGTGACCCGAGGCGAAGCCGAGCATGCCACCAGTGTTTCACTGGTGGTGGTCACGGACTTTTGACAAAATCCTAAGTAAGACTCCTCAAATACCTGTTAAATACAATAACCTCAGAATATTCCCTCACCACTATTTAACGCTCTGGGGGGAATCTTTTTAGTGGGGTTTATCTTTGGAATATTTTACATGCTTGGTAAGGTATTAAACCAGGACGCATTCTTTGCATTTAAGTTTTTAGAACCTTTTGCAGTGATTTTAGTGTTTGTAATTGTGATTATAATTAGACAAAATAAAAAGGATTAGGATGATGTCAATTATAGAAAAAGAATAAAAACAAAAAAAATAAAAGTATTACAAATCATTGATTGTCAGAATCCTCATCCTTGTCTCATTCTGCTTAACTTTTGTATCCATTCCCACCAGGAACTTAACATACGCTCTTTCTGCAATCTGGACAAGTGATTTATCTATTGGCCCATCAAGGACAAGAGCATGAACTCCTGTTGATAGGCTTTTGATTGTTGCTGCAAGCTCTGTGATTGGAACCTTTCCAAGCTTCCTCATCTTTGCATCAAGGAAATATGCTCCTTTTGTTCCAATCAGATCTTCAAGCATACCTCTGAACATCTTCTTCTGCTCTGCAGATACTATGATTCTCTGTTGAGGCGGGCTGCTTGGCTTCTGAGGCGCAGACCTATGTCCGCCCTGCCTGGTGGTTGGCTTCTCATGATGTCTCTGTGCATACCTTGGATGGTGCTGCCTAAGGGATTCTGTATATTTGCTGTATTCAAGCTTTGCCTGCTCAGCAGAAATTCTTCCTCTCAATGCTTTATGTATCTCCTTCTGTGTCAGCTCTTCAACTTCCTTCCCATCCGGGGCTCTGGTCACAAAGTCTATCTCTGCAACCTGCAGCAGTTCTTTGACATTGAGGTCTCCCCCTCTGTCTCCATCAACAAATACCACTGTATTCTTTTCTTTAGTGATATTGATGATGGTCTGGGGACAGCTTGTTCCATTCATTGCTATTGCATTCTTGAATCCGTGTTTGAGTAAATTAATTACATCTGCCCTGCCTTCAACTACAATAATCTCATCACTTTCTTCAATTCCTGGTCCTGCCGGAAGCCTATCCTTCCCAAATTCCCTTATCTCCATGACTCTTACTGAATGAGCAACTTCATCAGCAAGTTCCTGTGAATCTGGCTGCATTGTGGTGATTAGTTTAGATAACAACTCTTTTGCCCTCTCAACTACAAACTGTCTCTTTGAGATTCTTATATCTTCAATATGTCCTACCTTAATTTTAGCATTGCATGGCCCAATCCTCTGGATTATCTCAAGAGCAGCTCCAACGATTGCTGTCTCTGCCTTGTCAAGAGATGATGGTATGATTATCTTTCCTGATGTTTTGCCGCTTCTTGTTTCTGTTGTTACTTCTATCCTTCCAATTCTCCCACTCCTCTGCAATTCACGCAATTCAAGATCTGCGCCAAGCAAGCCTTCTGTCTGACCAAATATTGCTCCTATCACATCAGGTCTGTCAACAACGCCTTCAATGTCTATCTGTGCGTGGATAATATATTTTGATGATACTGGGCTTATTTTTCCCATTTTATTCTCCTCCGATAATTATTTTCTGTTTAATCCTCTTTGCATTGATTCATACCTCAAAGAACTAAGAAGGAGCAATAACCAATTCATCTAACTACCTTATTTACCTAACTTTAACTTATCTGGTTCAGGTAATCCCTTGTAATTGTTGAATCTAATTTTTATGCTCCTTTTACTATCAGAACTAACAGATTTAAACGTGTAACCAGCATGAATCTGCCTTTTTTAACCTTTTTACGCATTTATTAGGCTTATTTAAGCCACTTAATGTGAATAATGAATGTAATCTGGCTCTGTTGTTCGAATTGTGGTTCTTCTTTGAGTTATGAATATTATAAGGTTTTGTTGCCCGTTTCACTAACTCCCAGGTTCATAGCTTGGATTTGCCGTAAACTCCCCTGAGTACTCTCGCGACGGGCTGAATTATACAAGAGTGTCTTAAAATCACAGCCAAAACAAACGTTTTAAGCTCATAAAAGGACCCATTTGTATAAAGATAAAAAGTGAATCCTTGTATTTAAATGTTTCGAAGTTTGATTTTTGACTGGGGTAAGAAGCTTCTTTAATGGTTTAGATTATGGTCTTAGAAACCAGAATAAAACTCATAGTGGTTTAGGGCTTGTAGAGAACTAAGTAAAACACATTCCAATCTTCCTTAAAAAGTTTATTTCATAAACTTTTTTCAGAACCCCATGCAAAACATTTATATATAATTTATATATAAATAACACCAAATGGGATTAGATACACAATACTACACACCAATGGACAGAGAATATATGATTGGACCAGATATAAAATCTGATGCAAACATAGAGAAACCCCTACTCCCCTTAAGTTCTGTCGGTCAGACTGTTACAGAAGGAGCTAGGTTTGGCACCTTGATAAATACCGTGCAGGGCGCCATCAAGATGGGTGCTGGCAGCATAGAACTTCAGACAGGCATGGGTGGTGGTGTGGAAGCTGTAGGAGCTGAAGCTTATGGAAAAGATGCAAGAGAGACATTGAGGGAAATGGCAAGAGCTAATGAAGTCACACTGACATCTGTCCACGCGCCAGTGCAGATTGGCAACCTTTCTGGATTAGGACAGCAGGGTTTCAGGGATGAAGAAAGACGCAGCTCTGTTGATGAAGTCAAAAAAGCAATAAAATTCGCTGCAGAAACCACAGGTGGGGGAGCCATAGTCGTGCATACAGGAGAATACCAAAGACCAATATTTGATGCTTCATGGAATCAGGAAGGCAAATGGAAAGGCGCTTTTGTAGGTTATGATGAAGAGCCTGATAAAGCAACAGTCATGCTGGTTGATAAGAAAACCGGAAGATTATTCAGCGAAGTAAAAAGAAATCAAATAATACACACTCCTGATTGGAACACTTCTGAAAAGAATTATTCTTACACAGCAGATGAATTAGATGAAAAAAGAGGGGTTGCAAAAGCTGGAGAAATAGTGCATATATCAAAAAATGGGTATATAGATTATGAAGGAAAAAAATTAAAATTTGCTGACCGTGTGGCAAGATGGGACTCTAAAAAAGGTGAGTTTGAGATTAAGCCACGCACATGGAAAGATTTTGTAGCAGAAGCAAAAGAAATGAATGATAGCCTAGGTAGAAAGTCAGGTGATGAGAATTACATAACCCCTGAAGAAGCTGTATTTAAAGCTCAGACTCAAAGCCAGATAGCAATTGCAAAGGGTTACAAGTTAAATTATGGTGGCAATGTTGATGAATTAATGAAATCATTAAAAGATTTAAAAAAACAATTTGATTTTTATAAGAAGATTGAAGAAGGTGTTTCAGATGATGAGCAATGGAAACTGAAAAGACAAGCTCAATCTTATATTGCTAGGTTTGTGGATCCAGGACTTGCTCCCCCTCCTGAATATAAATTGCCTTCTGAAATAATAAAAGAAGGATTGAATCATATTAGGCAAAACATTGATTCAAGCAGAGAAATGGTTATGGGTCAGGAACAAAGCATAAGAGAACAGACTGAAAGACTTAAAAATATCGTTTCAGTAGGCAAATACGCAAAAGCTCAATCAATGAAATCTTATGCAGAAGCTGGAATCTTTGCAATGAAAGAAAGCCAGAATAATCCTTATGCTAACCGCGATATATTTGTAGCCCCAGAGAACATATGGCCTGAAATGGGGTATGGTTCGCATCCAGAAGAATTAAAACATCTGGTTCTTGATGCTAGAAAAACTATGGCTAACCGCCTTACAAATCCAGTTATTGACAATCCAACTGGCAAGATTATAACTCAAGAAGAAGCAAAAGATATTAACAAAAAATTCGCACGATTTGGGGTGCATATAGAAGAAGGCGATATTGAACTTATTGAAAACCCTGATTATACTGGTATGAGCAAAGAAAAAGCAGCAGAACTTGCAAAGCGACATATTAAAGCAACATGGGATACCCAGCATATGGGGATGTGGTGGAAGCATTTCAAGCCAGAAACAGGAGAGACAGAACAGGCAAGAAGGGAGAGATTCAATGAATGGTACATGGATGAAGTCAAAGAGCTCAAGAAGTATGACATCATTGGAAATATCCATCTGGTTGACGCTATTGGCGGAGGTCATCATCACCTGCCTATGGGACAAGGAGACCTCCCACTCATGGATGCATTGACATATCTCAAGAAGAAAGGCTATACTGGCAGCATAAATTCAGAAGCTCATGGCGAGATGCAGATGGGCGCTGATAGAATACTTGTAGAGACATGGAAAGCTCTTGGCAGCCCAATATACAGCTTTGGCGCGCCAGGTGCATCATTAGCAGCCCCAAATACTTGGGGAGACATCCATAGATCATATTTTGGACAGAACAATCCCCCATATTTCATATTCGGAGACTATGCTCCAAGCCAGGATTTTACTTTGTGGTCACAAGTGCCTATGGAATGAATAAGTTAAACTAATTCTAAATTTCTTATATTCATCTAGATTCGGATAATTTACGGAATTTTTACCTAAAGATTTATTAGTCAACGAGCTAACAAATAGGGCAAAGTATATAAAGGATAGTGTTTTTATTATCCTAGAGGTGATTATTTTGAATCCAGAAAAGCTTGCAATAAGAAAAAAGATGATATCTTTATTGAAAAAGA
>JAYEPB010000032.1:0-4833 GCA_034723595.1 Nanobdellota archaeon | reverse complement strand
AAATGTACTTGTTAATATTTTAAAAAGAGCTACAGAGCTTGCCAAAAAAGGAGAAAAACTTTTTGCTACTCCAGCTTTGCAAATTTTTTTGTATAATAAATTTCGCAAAAAAGATTTTTTATCAGACAAATTTTGTGATATTTGCAGCAATTGGTATAATTATTATTCTGCTATATTATGTAATTCCAAATATTACGCTTAATTATACTTCAATATTTTGCCAATCTGCTTTATTCTATGGATTTGCATCAGTGTTATTAATACATTCATTAGATGGGCTGAAGAAACGATAAATCTTCAGAAAAATTTATATATACTTTAGCTCTCAATGTAATATTATGAAAAAATTAAAAAAATGGAAAGAGGATGATCAGAGTGGTCTGTTCATACCTGCCGGGCTTTTTATTGGCATGGGTATTGGTTTTTTAATTGATCAATTGGTTGGAGGAATTTTTTTAGGACTTGGATTAGGTTTTTTAGGGATGGCTCTAACCAAAAAGAAGAAAAAATAGAAACACCATAGAAAATAACTCTTTAAATTCCTCTGCTTAGTTATGGAATTTTGCACTAATCCTAGTTTTTTCATTCTGGAGATATAATAATTATTTATTGAATTATAATCCTCATATCCCAACCATAAACCAAAACTTTTATAAACTTGTTCTTACTCTTTATTAAGAGGGGTAGGGTAGATACTTGGCTTTCGCAGGCATAGCCTGTGAGGAAAGTCCACCCACTTTAGATATGAAGTATATTCATATCTTAGCAGCCACTTGTGGGAGCAAGGTCTGGAAACAGGCGGCAACGACAAAAGAAACGGTAAGCCCTTGATGATGCATTAATTTGCAAGGCTATGAAGCGTGCGAAGGAACAGGCAACTGAACCGAGTTAACCCGCAGAGCTGTATTAAGGTGACTTTGAAACGGTCAGCCCTGGCTTGTGCAAGTCAGTATGAAGAAAGGTTCTGAAAAGAATCCTGCTTTATGACGCTTAGTTAAATGCTAAGATGGAGCATCAGCATCTTATATGCAAAAAGGTTCCAACAGAAGGTGGCTTATTTCTGCCCAACCCCTTATTTTTATGAGGTTGTGATACAATGGGAAAAGATAAAGTACAGATGCCGTCAAGCACTGCAGGAATTACACGATATTTTGATGATTATAAAAGCAAGATAAGATTTAAGCCAGGATCGCTTATTGTCATGCTTTTTATTGTTATAATAATTATGGTTATCCTGCATACATATGGCTATGCTATGCTTGGATTAGTAAGGTAGGGTTTGCAGATAAGTGCAAATGACGAGGTGTTAAAATGATTCCAGGAATGAATCCAAGGAAAATGCAGCAGATGATGAAGAAGATGGGTATTGCCCAGGTTGAGATTGATGCAATTGAGGTAATAATAAGAACCCCTGAAAAAGAGATTGTTATTACAAACCCTTCTGTTTCAAAAGTCAATATGATGGGTCAGCAGACTTATCAGGTTGTAGGAGAAGAACATGAAAGAAGCCTGTCTCTCCAGCCTGAAATAAGTGATGATGATGTAAAGACTGTCATGGAACAGGCTGGTGTAGATGAAGCAACTGCAAAAGAAGCTATTGAAAAAGAAGAAGGCGATCTTGCAAAAGCAATAATGAATCTTGTTGAATAAATTTTGCTGAATCTGGCTGATTTAGGGCTTTTTGAACACAAGATTTATTAAGTTCTAAATCATTTAGTATTAATATGAGAGAATTCATGCAGCTCCAGCATGAAGCTGTGAGTAAAATTAAGCTTGCTGAACATATGCTGACACAGACATATCCTCTCATAAAAGATCCAAAATTGCTTTTGGCTGTTGTCAAAGATGTGTCTTCTGCGCTCGATGGCAGCATGTCATCGTTGCTTAATCTCGAGCTAAAATATAAGAAGATTCCAGTTTTTGAAAATACATTTGAAGGAAAATATAATGCTTTTAGATATCATGTGATTGACAGATGTAATATTAACAGGGAATTCCTGCTTTTAATAAAAGATGTTCAGGCGATAATTATTGCGCATAATAAATCTCCTGTTGAATTTGCAAGAAAAGGAAAGTTTGTGATATGTGCAACAAATTATAGCATGCAGGAGATAACTCCTGATAAACTAAGAAGATATATAAATCAGACAAAAGAGTTTATATCAATAATAAACAATGTGGTGAATAAATATGGAAGAATTATTTGAAGAAGCTGCCAGCGAGTTTAAGAGAGCTGATCATCTATTTTATGTAAGCCTTAAATATTCAAGAACAGGAGATGTGATTATGTCTCTTATTGACAGGCTTATATCATGCATAGACAAAAGCATGGATGTATTATTTAAATTCAAAGAGATAAAAGAGATCCCTCCTGCGCCGCTGCCCAGGGCAAATTTGATAAAGCAGAATTTTGCAGAAGATAAGCTTATCATAAAGACAATGGATCTTTTTTTTACTATGCGGAAGATGATTCGTTCTGAAAAAGAAGCTAGTAATGAATTCAGGAGGACATTAAAGGTTACTATAGAAATGCCTGATGAAGATGAGCCATTCATCCTTGATATAGATACTGCGCAAATATATTATGACCTTGTAAAAAAATATTTACAGCATATAAAAGAGATGATATCAAATGACTAAGTTTTTAGTTATAGCTTCAGGAAAAGGAGGAGTAGGAAAAACTACAACAAGTATCAATCTTGCAGCAGCTCTGAGAGAATGCGGTAAGGATGTAATCATAGTTGATGGTGACCTCATAAACCCAAATGTCAGCCTTTACTTAGGTTCAGATGAAGTTGAGCATACGCTGCATGATGTTCTCAGGGGCGAAATAAGTATATCTGAAGCCATATATACTCATCCTTCAGGAATCAAAGTAATCCCTTCAAGCATCTCACTCTCAGACCTTCCTCATGCTCATTATAAAGCCCTTGGCAGGGCATTATCTCCTCTAGAAGGATATACTGATCTTGTGATTGTTGATTCTCATCCAGGCATAAACAAAGATGCTCAGCATATATTCAAGCTTGCTGATGAACTTCTTGTTGTCACAGTGCCTGAGCTTAGCGCAGTGACTGATGCAATGAAGACTATCAGGATGGCAGAAAGCCTTGGCACAAATGTCATGGGCGTGCTTATCAACAGAAAAGAAAGAAAAGGCTATGAGATGGAAAGCAAGGAGATTGAATCTTTTCTGGAAAAACCTGTGATTGGCGAGATTGCAGAAGATAAAAACGTAAAGAAAGCAGCAATAGAAAACTTTCCTGTTTATAATCTTTATCCAAAATCCGCAGCATCAAGAGATTTCAGAAAGCTAGCTGCCAGCATGGCAGGGATTGAAGAAGAAAAAGAAGATGGATTTTTCAGGGATGTTCTTAAAATATTCAGAATCTCAAAATGAAAACTACTCTCAGGGAAAGGCTTTTGGCCAAAGGCTGGCCGCCAGAAGAAGTTGATTATACCTTGGCAGTTCTCAAATCGAAAGAAGAAAAGAAAAGCCGTTTAATGCAAGTTATTGAGCATATGATATATTGGCTGGCTATAATAATTGCAATAATCGGCAATATTGTTGTAGCTGTTGTTCTTATCCCTTTCTTCCTTGTGCTGCATGCTTTTTATTTATACCTGATTATAATTATGCTCGCCCTTGGATTTGGCTTCCTTTATGATATACTTCTCGCAGACTTGGAAAGATTAGTAGGAAGAGAGATGATTAGGGAATCTATTTTCATACCTGCGCTGGCGCTTATCAGTGTTGGGTTTATGACTTATTTTGCTAATGTTCTTGCAGATACCTGGAATCTGTCAATCTCACATCAGCCGTTATTCGTAGGCATGGTCTATGCTTTAGTCTTTGTCAGTCCATGGTTTGTTAGGAAATATCTTTTGTAAAACAGTTTCTTAAAGAAACTTTTTTAAACCAGAAGAATTTTTGAGTTTATATGCAGGAATTAAATGAATATTTTGGAAAAGTTCATCTGTTTGAATCAGATAATACTTTTGGTTCTGCAATTATATATTTAGAACCAGGTAAAGAAATCAAGAATCACCATCATAAAAAAATGAAAGAAGTAGAAATCATTTTAGAGGGTGAAGTGGTTTGTAACGGAAAAATTAGAAAAAAGGGAGATATACTTATCTGGGAACTAAATCAAGATCATGATCACAGGAATCTGTCTAATTCCATCACAAAGATTCTTTGTATAACAGTACCTCCATATAATCCTGATGATGAATATGTTATGGGGTAGTATATTTAGTAAATTTTATAAACAAGTGCTCACTTTATTCAGTTATCTGGTAGCCGTGGTGTAGCCTGGTAGCACAGAGGACTGTGGATCCTCTAGCCCGAGTTCAAATCTCGGCGGTTACCCTTTTCTATAATTTCTAAAATTTACATAATCTTTATAAAGCCTATGTCATTACCCTACATAAGACAGCGGAGTAGGGCAGCCAGGAGTGCCCGTCGGGCTCATAACCCGGAGGTCGGTGGAAGCAGACGGAAGGACTGCTGCCGAATTCAAATCCACCCTCCGCTATCTATCCTTCCAATATTTTTCTGTTTTATTCTTGTGTTATGATTATGATAATCTTTATAAATAAAGGAAGAATTCTTATTTATTATATGCCGCGGTCGCTTAGTCTGGCCATAGCGCTGGATTGCTAATCCAGTGTCCGCAAGGGCACGGGAGTTCAAATCTCCCCCGCGGCGTTTTTTAATTTTTGTTCTAATTATTTTTATCGCGTGCAGTTGCGAACGTAATGAGTGACTGTACAGTGAGTGGGTGAGGCGGCTACGCCTTACGTTCTCATCTCCCCCGCGGCGTTTTTATT
>JAYEPB010000031.1:0-4903 GCA_034723595.1 Nanobdellota archaeon | reverse complement strand
ATTATCTTAAAGGCAGAAGAATCTTTAGGATGAAGTGGCTGCTCCCAAATTGGTTTATGGTAAACACCTCGATTTAGATTGAATTAGCATAATTTAGTATCTCCTTCGGAGATACTGTTACTAACGATATATTTTTATACTTCTAATATTGTTATAATAAGATTATGGGCATTTCAGCGCAAAAAACAATACTTACCATCTTGGTTCTGCTTTTCTGCATCCAGGCAGTCTCGGCAGCAAAGATTTCGGGGGGTGTGTATGATCTCTCTCTAGAGAAAGCAATAGATGTGATTATAGAAATTGATACATCACCTAAGCAAAAAATGATTTCTAAGGAAGGGAGCTACAGCTTCAATGTGCCTTTGGGCAATTATACTATCACAGCAGGAAGGTATATAGATAATCTTCTTGAGGCATACGCAGCAGAGGATATACTGATCATAGAAGAAGGAGAATATAATGTTGACCTTATAATATTTCCATATATAGGGGATGATGAAAATCTCATCCAGGAGGGAGATATATCACTTCCAGAAATATTGTTTGAAGAAATTGATGCAGTTGAAGAAAAGGAAGGCACAGATCAGCAAATTATAATCACAGCAATACTGCTAGTTATTGTCCTTGTAGCAATAATGACAGCATGGAAACATGCAAAAAAACCAAAAAAAAGAAAGCAAACGCCAGTATCTTTCATATCCATAACTAAAGAGCTGCAGGATATTGTTGAGGTTATCAGAGAAAAGGGTGGAAGGACAACACAGAAAGAGATTAGGAAGCAAATTCCACTTTCAGAAGCAAAAATCAGCCTGATGATTGCAGAACTGGAAGATAAGGGGATTGTAAAGAAGATAAAGAAAGGCAGAGGCAATATCATTATATTGAGAGGTCTGAAATGAAATATAGAGAGATAGTCAATGTATATCAAAAACTTGAATCCACTTCTAAAAGGCTTGAAAAAACCTATTATATCAGCCAGATCCTTACAAAAGCAAAAGGAGAAGAACTGCATGACATAATCCTGCTGTTTCAGGGCAAGGTGTTTCCTGATTATGAAGAGAAAAAGATAGGTGTTGCTGCAAAGCTGATAATGAAAGCACTTGTTCTCGCAACAGGCATCAGTCAAAAACAGATAGAAAATGAATGGAGAAAAACAGGAGATTTGGGTGAGGTGGCAAAAAGACTTATCCCGATAAAGAAGCAGAAGACATTATTCTCGATTGACATCACATTGAGCAAGGTATGCTCAAACATAAGAAAGCTTGCAGATCTTGAAGGCCAGGGAACAGTTGACAAGAAAGTGAAGCTTATTGCAGAGCTGCTGACATCAGCAACTGCAGAGGAGGCTAAATATATTATAAGGACAATCCTTGAAACCCTGAGAGTTGGTGTGGGGGCTGGAGTGATGAGGGATGCTATTATCTGGAACAGTTTCCCAAAAGTCGCAGGCATATTTTTTCAATGCAGGGAATGCGGAGCATGGGTTCCTAATGCAAAAGCATGCATGGAATGCAACAAGCCATTAGATACAAAATTCAATCCACTCATGAAAAAGCTGGCAGAAAATAAGCCAAAAGATATGAATATATTAGAGATTAAGGGGGTTGATGAGATTAAAAATCCTGAAGATTATGATATCATCCTTGCGCCAGATGAAAAAACAGCGAGAGAGATATATAACTATCTTGTAAACATTACCCAAAGGGCGTATGATGTCACAAACGACTATGGCAAGGTCGCAAGGACAGCAAAAGAAAAAGGGATGAAAGGCCTGCTTGAAATTGACCTTACTGTAGGAGTGCCAATCAATGTCATGCTTTACAAGAAAGCAAAAAATATCAATGACGCTTTCAATACTGTAGGCAAACCTTGCGCTTGCGAATACAAATACGATGGATTCAGGCTCCAGATTCACAGGAAGGGAGAAAGCATAAAACTTATAACAAGGCGGCTTGAGGATGTAACTAATCAATTTCCTGATGTTATAGAGAGTGTAAAGAAAAACATAGAATCAGAAGATTATATAATCGACTGCGAAATAATAGGCATTGATCCAAAAACAAAAAAATGGCTGCCTTTCCAGAACATATCACAGAGAATAAAAAGGAAGTATGAAATAAGAAGAATGACAAAAGATATTCCAGTGGTTGTAAAGATATTTGATGCAATGGAGACTGGAGGCAAGAACCTGCTCAATGAAAAATTCTCCAAAAGGAGGGAGATGCTCACAAAGATAGTCAAAGAAGAGAAAGACAAGATCAATCTTGCCAAGCAGGTAACATTAAAAGATGAAAATGATGTTGAAAGATTCTATGATGAATCACTTGCGCTAGGAAATGAAGGAATCATGATGAAGAATCTGGATGCGCCTTATAAACCAGGTTCAAGAGTAGGTTATGGGATGAAGATAAAACCAGTCATGGAGTCGCTGGATCTTGCCATAATCGGAGCAGAATGGGGCGAAGGAAAAAGAAGCGGCTGGCTTACAAGCTATACAATTGCATGCATAGATGAAGACGGCAATTTCCTTGAGATTGGAAAGGTAGGCACAGGTCTGAAAGAGAAGGAAACAGAAGGGCTTAGCTTTGCAGAAATTACAGAGGAGTTAAAGGATAAAATAATCGCAACGCAAGGCAGAAGCGTCACAATAAAACCAGAGACTGTACTTGAAATTGAGTACGAAGAGATACAGAAAAGCCCAAACTACAAGAGCGGTTTTGCATTGAGATTCCCTCGGATAAAATCCAAAAGGGATGATATGAGAGCTGATGAGATATCCACAATTGAGCAGGTTGAAGAATTATATCATGTTCAGAAAGCGAGGTAATCAATTCAAGGGAGGACTATAAAAAATGCTGGGAAAACTAAAAACAAATAAAAATAAGGCAGAATGGGAAAGTAAATTGAAAAGTCTCAGAGGCAAGATTGACAGGGTAGATAAAAATATAATAAAAGAGCTTCACAAGAGATGGGTTATAGCAGAAAAAATAAGGTATCTGAAAAAAAGACATGATTTGAAAATAGTAGATAATGAAAGGATGAACCAGATGAAGAAAATACATTTATCTACTGCTAAAAGATATAATGTCCCAGGAGAAGTAGTTAGCGGTGTTTTCAAAGTAATTGTGAATGATGCAATAAGATTCATGAAGATGAAAGATGGCAGGAAAAAGAATAAAAAATAAAGAGCAAAAAAAAGTGATGCTCATCATCAGGGATGGATGGGGCTATACAAAAAAAACAGAGGGGAATTGCGTAAAACTTGCAAATCTCAAAAACGACAGCTATTACATGAAGAACTATCCCTGGACTATATTGAAATCTTCAGGGAATGCTGTAGGCATACCCCCTGGCACAATGGGAGGCTCTGAAGTAGGTCACCTCACTATCGGCGCAGGAAGGATAGTCTGGCAGCCACTTGAGATGATAAATAAAAGCATAGAAGACCGATCTTTCTGCAAGAACAAGATAATCAATCATGCAATTGCTCATGCAAAGAAGCATAAGTCAAGGCTTCATCTGATTGGACTTTTATCTGACATGGGTGTGCATGGAACAACAGAGCATATCTGGCCGATATTAAAGCTTGCAAAAGAGAATGGGATTAAAGAGGTGTATGCACACTGTTTCCTTGACGGAAGGGATGCGCCAGAGAGAAGCGCAGAAAAATACATAAAAATATTTATCAGAAAATCAAAAGAGATTGGAATAGGGGAGATTGCGACGATAGTAGGAAGATATTATGCTATGGACAGGGACACGAACTGGAACAGGACAAAGGCTGCATACGATATGCTTATCGAGGGAAAGGGAGCAAAGGAGAAAGATGTTTTGCAGGCACTGAAGTGCGCATATGAAAAAGGGGATAAGACTGACTATTATGTCAGGCCAAATGTGATCATAGATAATACTGGCAATCCAATTGCCCTAATAGAAGATAATGATGCAGTTATTGACTGGGATTTTCGTTCTGACAGGGAGAGGCAGATTACAGAAGCAATTGCATCAAAGAGATTCACCAAGTTCAAAAGAAACAAAGTACTGAGGAATATCTATTATGTGTGCATGAGCGAATATAACAAGAAATATGGGCTGCCAACAGCATTCCCTCAGCTCAGTGTGGAGGATAATCTTAGCAAAGTGATAAGCAGCGCAGGGCTTAGGCAGTTAAGGATAGCAGAAACTGAAAAGTATGCACATGTAACATTCTTTTTCAACAGCCAGCAGGAAAAGCCTGATAATGGAGAAGACAGGATACTTGTGCCTTCGCCAAAAGTCAAGTCATATGCTGAGAAACCAGAGATGAGCGCTTATAAGTTAACAAAAAAAGCTATCACGGAAATAAAAAAAGAAAAGTATGATTTTATACTGATGAATTTTGCAAATGGTGATCTGGTAGGTCATTCTGCTGATATCAAGGCAGGAATAAAAGCATGCAGGGTAGTGGATGATTGCATAGGAATGATAGTCAAAGAGTGCTTCAATCACAAGTATGATATCATAATTACAGCAGATCATGGCAATGTGGAAAACATGCTTTATCCTGACAGGAGTCCGCGCGCTGCGCATGGCATGAACCCAGTTCCATTTATACTGCTTAGTGCTGATGATAAATTTCAGGATGCAAATCTGCGCAAGGGATGCGGCCTCAAGGATATTGCGCCGACAGTTATCGAGATTATGGGACTTAAGAAGCCAAAAGGAATGACTGGCAAGTCACTTATAGAGAGCTTTTAATTAATTAACTGCTTAAAAAACACGAAAAAGCAACAAATTTTTGAATAATTCGGAAAGTAGTTCTCACTTCTAGAGTATATAGATCATTTTTAAACTTTATAAAGGACATATCACGCACAGACAATTTTCATTTGTGAACTACTTTTCAAATTAACAATTATTTTTT
>JAYEPB010000030.1:0-4928 GCA_034723595.1 Nanobdellota archaeon | reverse complement strand
TGAATAGAAAATCCGATGGAAATCCTGGCTGGCAATCATTATGGATGGGACAACAACAATTATATTGGATGTTAGAAGGCGTTAAGGTGTTTGATCAACTATGAGAACTTATGGGTAAAGATAAGGTTGTAAGAGAAAAGTTTATAAAGAAAGAAAACATGAATTAATAAAAAGAGGTCAAAATGGCAGATATTCCTAAATTGAAGAAAAAGATAAGTTCATTCTTAGTAAGTGAAGAAGGAAAAATTTCTAAAGAGTCATTGTTAAAGGCTGGCACAATGCTTAGTGCTGTTGCTTTGGGTTCTGCTTTAGCTGTAAATAATGCCAATGCAGGGATAGATCATGTTAATAATCTGAGTGTGAGTTATAGTGGAGGAACTGCAACAGGGACTCACGGGCATCATGCAAGCCATAGCAGTTATTAAGTTGATTCTAATCAAATAAGCTATACAAAAATATTAAATAGATAAGTGAATTTTAAGGGAATTATGAAAATACCTTTCCAGGACTATTCATATCTCAATAAGAGATTAAAAAAAGAATTATTAATAGAAATAAACCAAATACTTAATTCTCCTGATAATTCCAGCCATAGGGTTTATACTGAAGAATTTGAAAAGGAATTTGCAGATTACTGCAATACAAGATTTGCAATTGGTGTTGATTCTGGGACAACTGCACTGCAATTGGCACTGGCAGCATCAGGAATCAAGCAAGGGGATGAAGTGATTATTCCAGCTTATACATATATCGCTACAGCATTGGCTGTATCAAATCTCGGTGCCAAGCCTATTTTTGCAGACATAAAAGAAGAAGATTTAACAATTGATCCAAGTCTTATAGAAAAAAGGATTACAAATAAGACCAAAGCAGTGATTCCAGTCCATATGCATGGCAACCCTTGTGATATGGATGTTATCCTGGATATATGCAATAATCATAACCTCAAACTGATTGAAGATGCAAGCCAGGCGCATGGTGCCAGTTATAAAAAGAAAAAGATAGGCAGCTTTGGAATAGGATGCTTCAGCCTGCATACATCTAAGACCTTAGGTGGCACAGGAGATGCAGGGATAATAACACTTGATAATGAAGAAATTTGGAAAAAAATCAGGCAATTGAGGGTTCCAGATAACAATAGTAAAAATATATTGCTGTCAAAAAGGACTCCCTGTGATATAGATGCCATCCAGGCTGCGATAATTAAGGTGAAATTGCCCTATCTTGATAAATTTAATAAAAGGAAGAATGAGATTGCTGCATTATATGATTCATTCCTGGATTACACTAAAATAAAGAAGATAACACCTTGCGAAAATTCTTATCCAGTATATAGAGATTATTGCATAAAAACCACAAATCTAGAAAAATTGAATCAGTTCTTATTTAATAATAGAATCAAAACAAAAGTAAGGTATAAAATCCCCTTACACCTGACTAAAACATTTTCCTACTTAGGGTATAAAGTAAATGATTGTCCTATTGCAGAAAAAGCTGCAAAGGAAGTATTATGCCTGCCTTCTTTTATTGGAATCACAAATGAAGAGATTAAATCAGTCTGTGAATGTATAAATAGATTTGAGGCAAGTAAAAAGTCAGATGTATCCAAACTAAAGAGTTAGCCCATGATAAGAAACACATTTGGCGCATTGTTCCTGCTGAACAATATACCTGAGTGCCTGCGCTTTTGGCGATTCCCAAATATCATCTAAAGCATTTTCATTTAAGTTGCCAATCTTTTTGAAGTGTATGCAAGAATAAACATCGCAATCAGGCATGATAAATATCCTTTCAAATGGCGTTTTGCATAATGATTTTTCTTGCTTGCCAAACAAGTTTTTTATAGTATTTTTGATAAATTCTGCATTTTCTTTATCTATAACTTTTTTTTTATAGTATATGCATACTAATTGTTTAGCTATTTCTCTTTTCATCTCACCAGTAAAATTAAATTTTTCTCCCTTGTTCTTATTTGTATAATTTTCTGCATATTCCACTAATTTTACCCTGAAACCCAAGCCTTGATTTTTGCAAAATGCATAAGTTGGCAGAATGTCTAAATAATTCAATGGAGTAATAGTAAATTTTATTTTTATATTGATTGATGGATAATCTGCCTTTATGCGTTTAATTGTATCCTTTATTCTATTTAAAGAATCAGCACCTCTCTGCTTATCATGGCTTGTCAATCCGTCCATGCTTATATGAAGCGAAAATCCCTTTGGCAGCGACTGGCTGAATTCAGCAAGATAATCTATGATTCTATTTGTCAATATTCCATTTGTAGATATTGTTTGGAGTGAATTTGGCTTTTTTTTGATTATGGCTTTTGTGATTTCAAACAGATTTTCATTTAAGAATGGCTCGCCTCCAGTAAGAGTGATATCAACATCTTTGTCTATGCGCTTTGATTGCAATATTTTTTCCACTGCGTATAGGGGCAAGTCTATCTTAGGTATCTCCTGCCAGATGTCGCACATAATACATTTTAGATTGCATCTGTTTGTTACTGCAATATTTATGTTTTTAATCTGAGTGTCCATTTTTTATAGTTGGATAATTCATATTCTTAATTTTCAACTTGCAGCAGGATTTGCAGATTGGCAAGAGATTATTTTCAATCTCCAGGCAGAGATCCTTACTATAATCATTTCTGATAAATTCACATATAATTCTTTTCCCAATATTATTAAATCTTAATTGGGAACTCTGCTTGCACATCACACATTTTTCTTCGATTATGTTGCCATCTAAAAATTTAGCAGTATAATCTTTCAGCACCATTGGCTCATAGGATATATTTATTACTTTATTTTTAGTTATCTCGTCCAATTCTCTAAAGAGTTGAACAAGGCGAGAAATATTTTTGATCTGGCTTTTGAATAAAGGACCTTTGATTATTAGTGAAGGAATAATCTTTTTGCTTTTTTCTCTGTCTTCTAAACCCAAATCCATGCCATAAATTATTTTCTGATTCCTAACCCCTAATTGAATTAAATATTGAGTCAATTGAGGCAATTCATCAATATTATCCTCACAAAGAACTGTGCAAACATTAATCTGAAATAACTGATTCAATAATTTTAATGCATTAATGCATTTATCAAATACACCCTCACCTCTTATTGAATCATGATACTTTTTAAGGCCATCAATAGAAATATTTACTTTTTTTAAACCTATACAATCCTTAAGCTTCTCAGAAATATGGTTATTTATTAATGTTCCATTAGAAGTGATCTCAGAAGTAATTCCCTTGTTATCTAATTTCTGCATCATTCTAAAGAAATCAGGATTTAAAAATGGTTCTCCACCAACAAATGAGATATGAGTGATATTAGCATTATTTTCTATAATATCATTGAAAACAGCAAAGGGCATATCTCTTGTATTGTCAGCCCTCAATTCTTTCTGTGTGCACATAGGGCATCTAAGATTACAATTCAATGTTGTTTCGATGTTGGCAGTAGTTTTTTCAAAAAAGTCATCAGAGTAATCCTTATAAGAACCGCACATCAACATGCAGGATTTACAGGCAAGAGACATATCGTTGGCAGGGATAATATCTTTAATATCTTCTTTGATAAGGTTTCCCATGCAATTTTCTTTGAGACAAAAAAAGCAATCTCCATTTGCCATGATAGTCAGGTGGTCTTGCAATACAGAACAATGTTTTGGTCGTTTTTTATTTGATAGATAAAAAGGGATATCCTGAAAAAAACGCGCTTTTTTATACATTCCTTTATCATGCATGATATCTGCCAGTCTGAATGCTTGATTCCTGATAATGCAGAGTTGTTTTTTTGTAAAAGTTAAAGGTATATCTTGAATTTTATTGGTATAATTTTTCATATTTTCAGCTGGTTTGAAAGAAAATGTGCATCCTAATTTTAATGATAAAATATAAACTTTGAGAATCTGATCATAATTTTGAGGTATTAATGTTAATTTTATCTCTATCTTCTGGCGCGGAAAAAACCTTTTAATCATAATAATTGTCTTTATTGTTTTCTTAAAAGCACCATTGAATCCTCTGATTTGATCATGAATCTTTTCTTCCCCATCCAGGCTGACATTTAATTTTAAATTAAGATTAGGATTATTCTTCAGAAATAGCAAAATCCGCCTGGTTAGCAAGGCATTTGTGGATATGGTCTTTAATGAACCAGGATATGCCAGATCTATTGCCTGGGCAATTTGCTGCAAATCCTCTCTCAGAAATGGCTCACCACCACCAAGAGAGATGTCAAATTTAGTCCCATATTTTGCATAACTCTCTTTTAAGATATGACCATCCAATATCTTATTTATTGAATCTAAACTTATTTCAGATGTCCCTTGATTCTGCCAGATATCACAATGCCTGCAACGCGAATTGCATTGATTTGTGATTATCCAGTTAAGTGATTTTATCATTGCATTTTAGAAAAAGAATTATCTTTATATAGATATCCTTTAAAATGCTGAGTGGTATAAATATTAAGCGAATTCTTCAATTTTATAGAACTTTGTGTTAATTGAATATTTTTTACACAATTTTTTGCTATCATTGATTCTATCTATATTGAAAATAAAGCGAAAATCCTAAGTCTTGGTAAGCTAAGCTTACTAAGTCTTGAGGAACAAAGTTCCTTAAGAACTTAGAAAACTTTGTTTTCCAAGTAAGTTAGAGAACTTCGTTCTCCAACTATTCGCTATCCCCCCGGAGCAGAGCTCAGGGGTATTACACGAATCTTCGAGACGGATCTTCTGTCATTATCTTGATGAGCATAGCTCATTAAGAACTTAGAAGGCTCTGCCTTCCAAGTGCTCATTAAGTCTTGGTAAGCAAAGCTTACTAAGAACTTAGAAAACTTCGTTTTCCAAGTAAGTTAGAGAGCCTTGCTCTCCAACTCAACTTGGGAATCATGCCGCTGCAACAGGCTGTC
>JAYEPB010000029.1:0-5015 GCA_034723595.1 Nanobdellota archaeon | reverse complement strand
AAATAAAAAGAAGAATCAATTGGTTTAAATCATTTCAGGCAGAGGCAGGAGCAAAGGCTTTTTTTGGGTTATTCTTTTATCATTTCAACAGAAACTATCCCAACACAGGATAGTTGACTTTGCCAATCATCCGAAAGGTTTATAAATATCAAGTAATTATTCTTAATTAATTAACTCCCTTTTGTTATTATGCCTTAGGTATGGTAACGAAAGGCTTTTTTCTGATTATTCTTTTACAAACATTTTTAAATCAATCTTGATTTAAGATAAGTTATGACACTAGAAAAAGAAAAACCAAAAAAAGAAATTAAAAAGAAAAGAGTTATAGCTTACTATGATGGGAGCAATTTTTATCATCATGTGAAAGGAAATTATGGTATCACAAATGTTCATTTTTTAGACATGACTAATCAAATCATTAAACTAGATTGTGAGGAAGTAGTGAAGATTAAATATTTTAATTGTCCAATCAATCAGCAAGAAGATGCAACAAAATATGCTAATCAGCAAAAATTTTTTGTTAAATTGGATAAAACGCCTTTTATGCAAAAATATTTAGGAAATTTGGTTAAGAGACCTTTGAATAGGGTTAATATCAATTGTCCAACATGTGGACATCAAAAATGCGATGTCCTGAAGTATTAATCACTAAATCTATGGTTGAAAACTCACGAATTACAAGGTAATTATATTCTTTTGAGTTATAATCTCTTGCTTATATTATTAGAAAAATATTTTTGAGTTTTCATAGTGGTTTATGATAATCTTTTTTGCTTTTGGATTGTATCTGTAAACAAAATTCATCAACTGCTTTCTATCAGAATGATTTTACTTCTTCATTCCAGACACGCATATTTTTACTCACATTTGTTAATAAAATAGGCATATAATAAGCACCACTTACATTTGCAGAGGAATGTCCTCCCACAACAACCTTAGCCCCTTTATCAATAGCATCTTTTACCTGGCTTTTTAATAGAGTAAGTTATCTTTCTGCTACCATACTACCAGTATCTGTTTCTAGATTTTCAGGATCATCTATCTTCTTTAATTCAATTTCTTCTTTCAATCTCTCCACTACTTCATCAAAAATTGAATGATGAACAATTAATCTTTTAAGTGCATCACATGTTTGTCCGCAAAGTTTGAATCTTTTGGCATAAAGTTTGCTTATAATTTTTTGAATGTCTACATCTTCAAATACAATACATAGATTAGAACCACAAACATCCCAAATGGATGATTCCATGGTGTGATAACTGCTGCTACACCAGTAGATCCATATACAATTTTTGCTTTATTTGCATCAGATATTTTTTTTGTAATTTCTTTACCTGTGGAGATTTCTACTTCTCCTACAACTTCATAGTTTTTCGCTGGATTGGTTGAGATTAGTTTTGCCATTATTGAATCATTTAATCCTAATAGCTTCCAAATTCCGAGGCGCAGCTGTCTCTACCCGCATCTGCTTATGGATTGAGCTTGCCAGGTCAAGGCATTTTGAGTTCTCTCCATGGTTTATGATTATTTTCTTTGCCCTGGGATTACACCTGTGAACAAAATTTATCAACTGCCTTCTGTCAGAATGATTTGATATTGCCAGCCTACGGACATCCATTTTCAGCTGTAACACTTCATTCTTTATTCCTGCTTTGAATATGAATTCACGCTCACCGCGTTGTATCCTTGCTCCTAATGAACCTTCTCCCTGATAACATGAAAGTACAAGTGAGTTCTTTGGATTGTCGCCAAAAGCCTTCAGATACTCTACTGAAGGTCCACCTACAAGCATTCCAGATGTTGCTAATACTATGCATGCTCCAGTTTCTTCTATTATCTGCTTTCTTTCTTTTCCACTACCAACCTGCCTGAATATCTCTGAAAGGAAAGGATTAGCATCTTTATGGAATATCTGTTTTCTTACCTGTGAGTTCATAAATTCAGGATATGCTGTATGGATTGCTGTTATTTCCCAGACCATGCCATCAACATATACTGGAATTGGATCAATTATTCCGTTTCTTACCATGCTTTCTATAAGCACCATAATCTCCTGCGCCCTTCCTGAACCCAGGACTGGCATAAGAACCTTTCCGCCCTGTTTTATGGTTTTGGTAACAATATCCTTTAGTTCCTGGTCAGCATCTTTTTGCATTGGCATAAGGTTATCTTTGCCGCCGTATGTACTTTCTATTATCATTGTCTCTAACCTTGGAAACTGTGTTGCAGCAGCTTCAAGAAGCATAGTCCTGCCATATTTGAAGTCAGCTGTATAGAGTAGATTATGAAGCCCATTGCCTATATGGAGGTGCGCCATCGCGCTTCCAAGTATATGGCCTGCATTATAGAATGTAAGTCTTATATCCGGAGTTATATCTGAAACCTCTTCGTAATTAAGCCAGATACAATGCTTAACCATCTCTTTCACATCTTCACTTGTATATACCGGCTCTTTGCCTTCATGCCTCTGGATCTTAATATAATCCAGTGCCAGCAGACTCATTACATCTCTTGTAGGAAGTGTGCAATAAACCGGACCCCTGTATCCGAATTTAAACAGGTAAGGCACAAAACCGCTGTGGTCCATATGAGAATGTGTTACTATAACAGCATCAAGTTCATTTATGTTAAATTCCGGAGCCTCAAGAAAAGGAAATGCTTCATCATCATTAGCTACGTTTATTCCGCAGTCAAGAAGCACTCTTGATTCTGGTGTCTGCAAGAGCAGGCAGCTTCTTCCTACCTGCCTTCCTCCTCCAAGGAAAGTGACTCTTATCCATTCTTTTTTCTTCCCCCTTATCCATCCATCATATATCCTATGACCTGCCTTATCAAGGAATTTTCTCCTGTAATCACTATTCTGGTAAAGGACACTTCTGATATTGTCTATCAGATTGCATTTAAGCGCAGGAGTCCTTTTAATAATTGGGACCCATAATGTATTTGTTCTTATTTCACGAAGTATTGAACCCTGTTTACCTATGGCAAGCCCTGGTTTTTCTGCTTCTATTATGACTTGTGAACGCTGAGGATCAAAAATAATCTGTGAAAGCTTTGCCTCCTCTGGGATCATCTTCTCTATCTCTTTTTGCGCGAGTTCAGGGTCTAATGTGATTGAAGGGTCTGGTCTTAGCTCAACCCTTTTTTTTATATCATTGACCACATTTCTGATAAGCCCTTTGTTATCAAAGAAAAATTCTTTGTCTTTTGTATATACTACTATATTTGCTCCTTCAAAACAAGCATCGCTTATTTTATCTTTCGGGAGAATCTTCATTACTTCTTTTATTATATCTGGCATTTTATACCTCCGATATTTATTAATAATTTTGTCAAGAATCTCATGTCATAAACATGAATTTATATCTTGATGCCTCTTGTTTTTTTGGGAGGCAAATTCCAATTTATTCCTACTTGGATATAATACCCCGTTGCTTGCAACAGCATGATCCCCAAGTCGGAATGACAGAAAATCCGTCTTGAAGATTCGTGTAATACTCTGGAGCTCTGCTCCGGTGGGATAGTGAATAGTTGGAGAACAAAGTTCTCTAACTTACTTGGAAAACAAGGTTTTCTAAGTTCTTAATGAACTCTGTTCATCAAGACTTAGTAAGCTCCGCTTACCAAGACTTAGGATTTTCGCTTTATGAAAAATGTTAATAATAAAAAATGAGAATCATTTCTTCAGAAACTTATTTAGATTTTATTCTTCTTCAGCTTTTGATTCTATTGTATGATCAAAAATCTTTTCTATTCCTTTATCTTTTATTGCAATTATGTCAATTCCATTGCCGCTTGCTATATCTCTCTGGATTGCAGCATTTATGCATCTTATTGCAAGTTTTTTAGCATCATCAACCATCATGCCTTTTTTAAACAGTGTTTCCAAAACACCATATACCATTACACTTCCTGATCCGCTTGAGATGAAATCATCGACTTCAGCAATGCTGCCATCAGGAAATACATCATATATATAGAATCCTGTTGTATCTGCGCCGCCAACAATAAAATGCGCGATTCCTGGAATCATCGAAGGCCGCCTGATATTGTTATAAGTAAATCTTGCAGTAAGGTTTGCAGCTTCTTTTACAGTCACTTCCCTTTTGGTTCTTATCATCTTCAGCTTAAGTTCAGATTCAACATACTTTGCAAGAAGTTGCGCATCTGAAGCAGTACCTGCGATTGTAACTGCAATCTTATCTGTTATAGGGATAATCTTCTGTGTCTTTTTGTTAGCAATAAGATATCCTGCGGTCGCTCTTCTGTCTGCAGCAAGGATTATACCATCCTTGCATATCAAACCTAATGTTGTCGTGCCGGTTTTAAGCACCTTTTCAGTGTCTTCCATTTTTATCATTTAACAAAATTTGTGAGAAATTACGTTTCTTTATATGTAGTAATTTTAGTGAGGTATTTAAATCTTTCTATTTTGCATCGACATTATCTTTTCCACAATCTCTGGCTTGATATAATGGTGGATAGTCACATTATAGCTCTCTTTCCAGACATTTTCTTTCTTTACAAATCTCTTATGTCCCAGCTTTTCAGCAATAGACATGAACAATGCACGAATCTCTTCTTTGGTTGCTGACCTGCGTGAACTTAGGAATTCTTTTGCTTTATTTGTTGCATAATATGACCTTACAATATGAGGGTAAAACTCCCTGCCGCAATATCGTCTGAATGCCTCTTTAAAATGCACATCGCGCAGAGGATGTCCTGTAGATGTATTTACAAATACAAAAGATGACTTGTTAAGAGGCTCAAGCTTGTCCATCAGCCTGTTTATGAATATATCAGGAAACCTTTCTGTAGTATTTATAGGTACTCCATCTTTTGCCAAGTAATTAAATGTTACATGGCTGCCTTTGATTGAGATATCCTTTTTCTTTAATGTTGTTAGTCCTTTGTGACCATGAGCATTATAATATATCTCATTTCCTATTCTCATATATGTCTTAAGCAAAGTGTACATTGGAATTGCAAGATGATCATCTTTATCCTTTAATGCA
>JAYEPB010000028.1:0-5088 GCA_034723595.1 Nanobdellota archaeon | reverse complement strand
TGCAAGAAAATAATAGCGCAGTTTCGTCCGCAGTATATACTGCGGCGAAGCCGCTATAAATTTTTTTCTAGAATAAACGACCTAAAGGTCGGGGAATTAAACCCCTAGTTCACTGCGCTCACATTAAGATCAGGGAAATTAGATGACAAATACAGTTCTACTATGGCAAAAATGATGGGCATCCCAGTATTAGATCTTAAATCTTATATAGCTGGGACAAATACTGATATATACGCAGTTCCAAGAAATCAAAAAGAAAAGCTATACAAAATCACTGGATTAAGGATTTTCAAACCAGAATTTATCCCCCCTACATTAAAGGGAAAAGAAGTATATATTGACAGAAAAAGACATATAGTTAATTGTTTAGGAGGAGAATTTGGCGAGAAAGTCTTAGAGGAATATCATAAGATAGCAAAAGCGGAATATAATGGACTTCATAATAGTCTTGGAATCCTTTCAATGTACGAAGGGAAAGTCAGAGGTTCAAATCCTTTTTCAGCAGTTTTAATAAATCAAATATTACGAAATAAGGGAATAATGAGAATAGCAACACCTGCAGATTTAGAAATGGTGTTCCAGCAAGAACCAAGTTGCTTAGGCTCTTATCACAATACAGCACTAGTCTTAAGAGCTCAATGCAAATATAATTCCATATTAAATCAGAACTTAGTTGAACAAGTAAGGATAAGAGATGGCAGGATAAAATATCCTGCTGTGATTCCTCTGGCTGATCTTGAGTTGGATGATCCTAATTCTGATTTAAGTTTTGATTCAGGTTATGGCTTAGCATTTAAATTAAGAGAAGATGCTGAAGTAATTCATGCTCCACAATTAGTGGGTAGAAATAATGAACTAACTTTCAGCAGATGTGATAACAAAGGAGTCCCAATTGTAAGAATTGAAGACGGAAATAGGTATTTACTTACAAAAGAATGAGGTCTTGTGGGAAGGCATAGTGATTGTTGCGGGAATGTTTCCTCAGAGAGCTATGATTTAAGTTATAAAATTATGGAATGTAGTATAATTGTTGTTAGCACTGAAGGTGAGCGTGAAGATTTGTAAAGAGATAATAAAAATAAAGTTATACCTACATAAATGGAAAGATTTAAATAACTGTAGGTATAACCCTTGAATATGGTCTTTGTCCAGGAGAGAGAATCAAAAGGAAATAATTATCTTTACTTAGATAAATCAATGAGGATAAGGGATAAGGTATTCAAGGCTTCTAAGTATCTTGGGAAAAAAGATGATTTTACAAAAGCAAGAATAAAGGAAGAAATGAAAAAATTTGAGATTGAAGCAGATAAAAAGATACTTTCTCTTGTTGTTAAAAAAGCTCAGAAACTATATAATCTTGCGTATCCAATCTCTCTTGAAGAGATTAGGAAAATTGAGGAGATGAATCTAAAGTATAGGGAGATCAGGAGATCTTTAAGCAAAAAAGACTGGGAAGATGTAAAGTTGAGGTTTGTAGCAAATTTTGTATTTGAATCTAATGCTTTAGAGGGCAATTCATTGACATTGAAGAATTTTTCAGATATTGTTTTTGAAAATAGAGTGAGCAATTCAGCGGATTTGAGAGAAGTCTATGATGCCAGAAATTCTTATTCTGTCTTTTCGCATCTCCTTACTTCAAGGAGAGAGATAACAGAATCCTTTATTATTGATTTGCATAAAAAGATTGTGAAAAACATTGATGCTCGCATAGGATACAAAAAAATTCCTAATTTCCTGCTTGGAATCAATGTTAAACTTACTGCTCCTGAAAATGTTGCGCAGGAGATGAAAAAGCTGCTGAGATGGTATAATGAAAATCAGGAAAAAATATATCCTATAGATTTGGCTTTCAAGTTCCATCATCGTTTTGAGCGCATTCATCCATTTAGCGATGGTAATGGCAGGGTGGGGAGGATGCTGCTTAATTATATACTCATAAAACAGGGCTATTTCCCGATTATTCTAAGAAAGATGCAGAGGGCAAAATATCTTAAGGCATTGCAGGCAGCAGACCATAATCAGTTTATTCCTTTAATGAGATTTGCTCTGGCAAAGACAAAAGAAACATATTCTAAATTCTTTGCTGTTTATCATAAGTATGTTTGATTTTGGCTTGCGGCAAACATTCTGCTATTGCACCATATTCTGTTATTCTGGAGGCAATGCGCCAGTGCACCTCCAGTTTATTTCTGCGGTTTTATCATCTTCATTCACAACGCAGGCTGGATTGCAGATTTCTTGTTCAAACTCTGGTTTCATCTTTAGATCAACCCACCAGGTATGAGAATTTTCATTGTAAAAGTAAATATCGGTGAGATAGCCTTTTTCTACGCATTCGCTGTCTTCTGCAATTGTTATGGCTTCTTTAATAGTCATTTTTGATTCTGAATCTGGTACTTCAATCTCCTCGAAAAACGAGTCTCCTTCAGGGGTTCTGCACTGTCTTGGGTAAGATTCCATGATAGGATAGCCAAGTTCTGCGCATTCTTTGAAGCTGGTAACCATCCCAGGACACGCCTCTTCCCATGTCCTCAGGCATTTTTCTTTTGATTCGCACCAGGTATAACCTGCAGCCAATAGGCATCCATGCTCATCTTTCTCACCGCCGATAGGCTTTTCAGTTGTGCACCCTGTTAAAACCAAAACCAGAATAATAGATATAGCAATGATTATTCTTTTCATCTTTTAATCCCCCCATTTTTAGATTATTAGATACAATAATCAAAGATATAACTGAAATAGTATTTAAATTATCCTATTTTTCTTTATATAACATTATCTTCTCTATCATTGTCTTGAATTTTTCTTCTTGTGAGCTGCAGAAAAAAGGTCTGCAGGACTGCGGTCGATTAGAGTGTATTGAGCATTTGTTATCTTTAAGATAGATGCAGCTTCCGTCTTCTTTTTGCTCAAGGACGTTTGCTCCGACAAGTTCAGCCTCTTCAAAGTCATCCACAAATTCATCAAACATTGTCTTGTACTTGCCTGACCTGTATTCTTCTTCTGTAAGGTTAATCAGGAATAGCCGGCAGCAGACTCCGCATTGAGAGCATTTCATATCTATGTTCATTTTGATTGGTTAATATAAAGATTGCGTATAAAATGGTTTGATTTTTTACTTGGAGTATGTCTATGTGTCCTTGCCATGTTCGCAGCCTTTACAGAAGTACAATGGGGTTTTTGTTTCATTTAGTAAACAAAATAAAACTGAAAAAGAAAACTTTATATAGGGCATGACTTAGGATATTAATATTAGGATAATTTATAAAATCAATTATAATATAAAGAAGAAAGAAAAAATGGGAATTGATAAGGGTGATATTGATATGAAAAAGATAATACTTATGTTTGCAATTGGGATTGGGTTTATGGTTCTATTCTCAACATTAGTTAGTGCTGATATCTCTGAGATAGCAAAGATTCAGGCAAGTGATAAAGCAGCAAATGATCAGTTTGGTAATTCTGTTTCAATTTCTTCTGATGGCAATACTGCAATAGTTGGAGCACATCAGGAAACTACAGGAGGAGCTGCCTATATATTTAGATGGACTGGCACTGTCTGGTCTGAGCAGGCTAAAATTCAAGCAAGTGATAAGGAAGCAGATGATTCTTTTGGGAAGTCTGTTTCAATTTCCTCTGATGGCAATACTACAATAGTTGGAGCAAGTGGTGAAAGTAGCTATGCAGGTGCAGCATATATATTCAGATGGAATGGAGCAAACTGGACTGAGCAGGCCAAGATTCAGGCAAGTGATGCAGAAGCAATGGATTTTTTGGGGAAATCAATTTCAATTTCATCTGATGGCAATACTGCAATAGTTGGAGCAAGTGGAGAAGATATAGGAGGTACTGATACTGGCGCAGCATATATCTTTAGATGGACTGGGACAAACTGGACTCAGCAAACCAAGATTCAAGCAAGTGATAAGGAAGCCTATGATTATTTTGGTATTTCTGTTTCAATTTCATCTGATGGTAATACTACAATAGTTGGAGCATATGCTAAAGATACCGATGGAATTAATACAGGCGCAGTTTATATTTTTAGATGGGATGGCGCAAACTGGACTCAGCAGAGCAAGATTCAGGCAAGTGATAAGGAATCAGAGGATCATTTTGGTTATTCTGTTTCAATTTCCTCAGATGGTAATAGTGCAATAGTTGGGGCACGTTATGAAGATACAGGGGGTAGTATGGCAGGCGCAGCTTATATCTTTAGATGGAATGGTACTGCCTGGTCTGAGCAGGCTAAAATTCAAGCAAGTGATAAAGAAGCAAGTGATCAGTTTGGGCAGCCAGTTTCAATTTCTTCTGATGGCAATACTGCAATAGTTGGAGCAAGTGGAGAAGATACAGGAGGAAGCTATGCTGGCGCAGCTTATATCTTTGAATTTGATGGAACAACATGGACTGAACAGGCTAAGATTCAGGCAAGTGATAATCAGGCCAGTGATTGGTTTGGGAGCTCTATTTCAATTTCTTCTGATGGCAATTATGCAATAGTTGGAGCGAATGGAGAAGATACAGGAGCTAGTAATGCAGGCGCAGCTTATTTCTTTAAAAAAGAGATAACATTACCAACATACACAAACTTCACATCTACAGAATCAACAAACTTCTCAGATGTTACTCTATCAAGCGTAACAAGCTTAACTTTAGCAATTGAAAACAAAGGAAAAATTAAGTTTCCAGTAACACATAGTATTAATTCCGAGAATGAGGATTATGATACAAACATAGTAATTGAAGATAAGGTTATCTTTGTAAATTCCTCTGCTTTGCATTCAAGCTTCAATAGTTCTGCAACATTAACATTTGAGAATGTTGATTGCAATAAGCCTTATGTGTTCTATTCAGAGACTGCAAGCACATTTGCAGTAATCCTTAGCGAGAATCAACGCTGCCCAGAGTCATTATGCTCCAATATCCTATGCGCTGATAGCACATTGACAGTTGATGTTGAGCACTTTACTGGGTTTGCAGCAGGTGCAGATGCTAATCTTACAACAGAAGCAGAAGCAGGAATATTCTATCCTCTTGATTCAATTGAATTCACAGCAGAATATATAAATTCAACAGATGGAACTC